>NZ_JAMDLQ010000032.1:0-125131 GCF_024705715.1 Clostridium sp. LY3-2 | reverse complement strand
AGTAGAAGTGCAAAATTAAGGGTTATAGAAAAGATATAGATAGAAAAAAGTGTTATAAATTAAGAGGGATGTGAATAAAGTGATAGTAAAGGGTCAAGGTTATGTAAAAGGTAATACTGTCTTAAAGCCACAAAGACAAGTTAATACTCCAAATGAGAGAAATAAAAGTAAAAATAATAAAAAGATAGTTAGAAAAGCTAATAAAAATAATAAAGATACTAGAAACGCTTTATTACAAATTGCACTAGTAGTCTTTGTTTTAGGAGTTATGACTATATGGAGAGATACAAAAGTTTATAAATTACAGTCAGAACTTGGTAAATTCAATACAGAGATAAGCCACGTAAAAGCTGAAAATGAAGCTTTAAAAGTTGACTTATTAAAAAATGCGTCACTTAAGAATATTGAAAAAAATGCAAAAGGTAAGCTTAATATGATAGAATCTCAAAAAGCTGATAAAGTTTCAGTAGATTTATCTAAGAATTATTTAGAAGGAATAAATTAAATAAAAGTTTTATAAATGGGTGCAATAATAATTGCATCCTAATGTTTTTAGCAATTAATATGGAGGAATTAAAGTGAAAAATAAAAAATATAGAGATAAAATGCTTACTAAAAACAGGCTTATTGCAGTCTTTTGCGTTTTACTCTTTGTTTTCTCGATTTTAGCAGTTAGGCTATCTTATATTATGATATTTAAAAAGCAAGCATATGCAGCCGGTGCAGAAGAACAGTGGACAAGCGAAGTTAAAATTGATGCAAGAAGAGGGCGTATTTTAGATAGAAATGGTGTAGAACTTGCAGTTTCAGCAAATGTTTATAGAGTTGACTTTGATTTAAATTCAATAAGAAAACAACTTAAAGATGAAGGGAAAACACCAGAGGATATATCACCTAAAATAGCAGAAGCTGTTTCTATGAAAAATGAAGATGTTTTAAAAAAGCTTAAAACAACTCTTCCTAGTGGAGCGCCAGCTGGTTCAGCAACATTAGTTAGAAGAATTGAAAAAGAACAAGCTGATAAAGTTAAGGCGTTAGGAATTAGAGGAATAATAATATCTCCTGATACTAAAAGGTATTATCCAAATAATAATTTTGCAGCTCATTTAATAGGAACTACAAATATTGATGGAAAAGGGTTAACAGGTGTTGAACTTCAATATAACGATGAATTATCAGGTCTTCCAGGAATGAAGATTGCAGAACTTGATAATCACAACAACGATTTACCTTACACAATATCTAAATATACTCCGCCAGTTAACGGAAAAGATGTTACATTAACTATAGATGAAAAGATGCAATTCTTTGCAGAAAAAGCAGCAGAGAAAGCTTTAAAAGATAATAAGGCAAAAGCGGCATCAGTACTAGTTATGGACCCTAAAACTGGAGAAGTTTTAGCTATGGCAAATAAACCTGATTTTGATCCAAATGATCCATATAAAGGATCTGAAGCCTTTAGTGGGAAAACTGACTTTGATAAAGTACAAGCTATGTGGAGAAATAGATTAGTAAATGATACTTTCGAACCAGGTTCAATATTTAAAGTATTTACAGCTATTGCAGCTATGGAAGAAAATTTAGTTAAACCAACAGATACATTTACTTGTAATGGTTCATTAACTTTTGGAAATAGAAAAATAAAATGTTGGAAAACAGAAGGTCATGGAACTTTAACTTTCCCAGAAATTATCCAAAACTCATGTAACGTAGGTTTTATGGAACTTGGAGAAAAGATAGGTAAAGATAAGTTGTATGAATATATTAAAAAGTTTGGTTTTGGAGAATTAAGTGGAGTAGACTTACCTGGTGAAGCTAGAGGAATAGTTAAATCTCCTAAAAATATATCAATTACAGACCTTGCAACTATTTCATTTGGACAAACAAATACTGTAAACTCAGTTCAATATATGGCAGCTTTTAATGCTATAGCAAATGGTGGAACTTGGATTCAACCTCACGTTATGAAAGAAATTTCACACGAAGATGATACTGACGTAAGAGTTACAGATGAAAAGTTTAATCCTAAAACTAAAGAAGTTGCATCAAAAGAAAATACTAAAGAACTTAGACAAGATTTAGAAAGAGTTGTTACAGCAGGTTCAGCTAAAGGAACATTTATAGAAGGATATCATATAGGTGGTAAAACAGGTACAGCGCAAAAAGTTATAAACGGTGTTTATCAACCTGGAAAATATATATCTTCATTTGTTGGTATGGCGCCAGTTGATGATCCTAAAGTTACAGTTATGATAACTATAGACGAACCAAGCAACAATGCTTATTATGCAGGGGTTGTAACAAGTCCTATAGCTAAGGTATTATTTACTGATATTTTCAATTATATGGATACATTTAGTAGTGATAACAATAGTATGATTAAAAAGGATGTTATAATTCCAGAAATTCGTGATATGAAGCTTGAAGAAGCAAAAAAAGTTTTAAAAGATGAAAAAATCGATTATAATATAGAAGGTAACGGAAACACTGTTAAAAGTGTTAAACCTTATCCAGGATATGCAGTAAAAGAAGGAACAAAAATTAATATATACACAGAAGGTTCAGATCCGAATAGTAAAGCTGTAATTATGCCAGACCTTAAAGGTTACTCTACAGAATCAGCGACTAAATTATTAAAAGACTTAGGTATAACTCCGGTATTCCAAGGTGTTGGAAATGTAAAGGAGCAAAGTATACCAAGTGGAGAGCTTGTAAACAAAGGAACGAGCGTAAAATTAACATTAAATTCTGATTATAAAGATTAGATTAAAAATATAGCATGTAGGGTTTTTCCTTACATGCTATTTTAAATATATGTAATCTAAATTAAATTAGTAGCATATTATTTTAAAGGAGAGGATTAGATGAAATTAAGAGAACTTTTAGAAGACTTAAATTATCAAATAATTAAAGGAAATATTGATTCAGATATAAATGAAATCAACTACGATAGTAGGAAGGTAAAAGAATCAGATATATTTGTATGCATAAAAGGATTTCAAGTAGATGGGCACAAATTTATAGATAAAGCTATAGAAAATGGTGCAAAAACAATTATAGTTCAAGATGATGTTAATATTTCAGAAGATGTAAATGTTATAAAACTTGAAGATACAAGAAAAGGCCTTGCAATTTTAGGGTCAAAGTTTTATGAAAATCCAAAAGATAAGTTAAAAATCATAGGTGTTACAGGTACAAATGGAAAAACTACAACTGCATTTATGATTAAAAAAATACTAGAAGAAAATGGTTCTAAGGTAGGTTTAATTGGAACTATAGCAAATTATATTGGAAATAGAGAAATTCAAACAGAAAGAACTACACCAGAATCACTTGAATTACATGGATTATTTAAAGAAATGGTAGATTCAAAAGTAGAGTATTGCGTTATGGAAGTCTCATCTCATTCTCTAGAATTAGATAGAGTATATGGAATAGAATTTGAAGCTTCTATCTTTACAAATCTTACAAGAGATCATTTAGATTTTCATAAGACATTTGAAAATTATTATAAAGCTAAATTTAAATTATTTGAAAGATCTAAAATTAGCATAGTAAACATTGATGACGAATATGGAGTTAGGGTTACTAAAGATTTAGAAAATTTAAATAAAAAGTACAAAACATATTCTATAAAAGGAAAAGCAGATATAGAAATTAAAGATAAATTAAGTGAAAAGATGGATACAATATTTAAAGTATCTATAGGAAATGAAGAAGAAAAGATGTGCCTTCCAATCCCTGGTGAGTATAATGTGGCAAATGCTTTAGGGGCTATAGGCGCACTATATTCATTAAACTTTTCACTAAAGGATATAAATAAAGGATTAAAAGATGTAAATGTTCCTGGAAGATGCGAAAGATGCGCAAGAGAATTTAATCTACCATTTGAAATTTTAATAGATTATGCCCACACTCCAGATGGACTTAGAAACATATTAGAAACAGCTAAAGAGTTTACAGAAGGAAAGCTTATAGCTTTATTTGGTTGTGGTGGTGATAGAGATAAAACAAAGAGACCACAAATGGGTGAAATCGGAACTAACCTTTCAGATTTTTCAATAATAACATCAGATAATCCTAGAACTGAAGACCCTGAAGCTATAATAGAAGATATTATAAAAGGAATAAAAAAAGATAATTATATAAAAATAACAGATAGAAAAGAAGCTATAAGAAAGGCTATAGATTTAGCAAAAGAAGATGATGTAATAGTAATTGCAGGTAAAGGACATGAAACATACCAAGTTTTAAATACTGGTAAAATACATTTTGACGAAAGAGAAGTTATAGAGGAATACTTAAAACAAAAGAGAGGTGTTTAATTTGGAAATAACATTAAATGAATTAGTAAAGTTTTCTAAGGGTGAAATTATTTCAAAAACAAAGGAAACTAACTTTAATATTTTATCAACAGATACAAGAAAAATCCAAAAAGATAATATTTTCTTAGGATTAAAAGGAGAGAATTTTAACGGAAACAAATATGCTAAAGAAGCTTTAGATAAGGGTGCAAGTATAGCTATAGTTGATGAAGTTTTATTTGATATAAATGATACTTTAGATAAAGTTATAATAAAGGTTAAAGATACAAAAGAAGCTCTTTTAGATATTGCACATGGATATAGAGAAAAGCTTAACCTTAAAGTTATAGGAATTACAGGTTCAACAGGAAAAACTTCAACTAAAGACGTAACATCTGCATTTTTAAGTGGAAAATATAAAGTTTATAAAACTAAAGGGAATTTTAATAATGAAATTGGATTACCTTTAACTATTTTAAATTTAGATAGTTCTATAGATGTTGCAGTTTTAGAGATGGGTATGAGTGATTTTAAGGAAATTCATAATCTAGCAAAATGCGCAAGACCTGATATAGCACTTATTACTAATATTGGAGTATCTCATATAGAAAATTTAAAAACAAGAGACAATATTTTAAAAGCTAAGATGGAAATAGTAGATTTCTTTAATAAAGATAACACTTTAATATTAAATGCAGAAGATGATTTACTTAAAACTGTATCTTCAGATGAGTATAAAATAGTTAAAACTGGATATAATCAAAGCTATGAGTTTAGTGCTAAAGATATAGAAGTTACTTTAAACGAAACTTCTTTTACTTTAATTTCTAAAGAAGGAGAAAGAAAGATAACTTTACCTATGGTAGGTGAACATAACGTATTAAACTCACTTTTAGGGATAGCTGCAGCTTCTAAACTTAACGTATCATTAGATGAAATGATAGAGGGACTTAAAAGAATTGAAGCTACCTCAATGAGACTTGAGTTTATAAATACAGGTGAAATTTCAATTATAAATGATTGTTATAATGCAAGCCCAGATTCAATGAAATCTTCTTTAAAGGTTTTAGAAACTAGACCTGGTAGAAAGGTTGCTATACTTGGAACTATGAGAGAACTTGGTTTAGAAAGTGAAAAATCTCATAGAGAGGTTGGAAAGTTTTCAAAAGATATAGTAGATTCTTTAATAGTATGTGGTGAATATAAAGATGCTTTTAAAGAAGGCTTTGAAAAAGAAGGTATAAAATTATATAATACTAAAGGTGAACTTTTAAAAGAATTAGATTCTCTAATAGAAAAAGGCGACGTTATTTTAGTTAAAGCTTCTAGAGGAGAAAAATTTGAAGAAATAGTTGAAAAGTTAAAAGAGATTAAATTATAACAAAGGAGGTGGGCTGCAAGAAGTTTTACTTGCAGTGATTAATCATGGGGGATATAGCAAATTTATTAACTAACCCGAAAATTCTAACGGCATTATTTGTCGGTTTAATTGTATCATTAATTTTAGGACCAATTTTTATTCCAATACTTCATAAATTTAAATTTGGTCAAAATATCAGAAAAGAGGGACCTCAAAGTCATCTTAAAAAAGCTGGTACTCCTACTATGGGAGGAATAATATTTATTATTTCTATAGCTGTAGTTATGTTTGTTTCAGGATATAACTTATCAGGAAAAGGAATGGTAACTTTATATTCTATGATAGCATTTGCATTTATAGGATTACTAGATGATATGCTAAAGATAATTCACAGAGATAACGAAGGATTAAAAGCTTATCAAAAAATGCTTTTACTAGTATTATTTGGTGTAGCAATAGCGTATTACGCACAAACTGCATTAGGAACTTCAATTTCATTCCCATTTTATAGTGGTGCATTAAACTTTGGAATATTCTATATTCCATTTGTAGTTTTCTATTATGCAGGTGTAACAAATGCAGTAAACTTAACTGATGGTTTAGATGGACTTGCAACAACTGTTACTATTATTGTTTTAGCTTTCTTTGGAATTGTTGCATTTCAAAGAGGAGAAATGGAAATTGCAGTATTTTCTATAGGTCTTTTAGGCGCTTTACTTGGATTCTTAAAATTCAATAGATATAAAGCGAAAATCTTTATGGGAGATACAGGTTCTCTTGCACTAGGTGGTGCTGTAGGAACTATAGCTTTAATGCTAAAAATGCCTTTTGTACTAGTTATAGTTGGAGGAATTTATGTATTTGAAACATTATCAGTAATTATCCAAGTTGGATCATTTAAATTAACAGGTAAGAGAGTATTTAAGATGGCTCCTGTTCACCATCATTTTGAACAGGTTGGATGGAGTGAAGTAAAAATAGTTAGAGTATTTTCTTTAATAACAGTCTTGCTTTGTATTATTGGTTACTTTTCACTTTAATAATTTTAGTGGAGGGAGTTTGGTATGAGAAAAAGGAAACAGGGGAGAAATAGTATGGGTGCTATAGATTATGGTATTTTTTGTACTATAATCTTGTTACTATCAATCGGGGTAGTAATGGTATACTCTGCAAGTTCCTACTATGCGATGTTTCACTTTAAAGATAGTACTTATTTTTTAAAGAGACAGCTAGCTTGGAGTGCAGTTGGTATAATAGTTATGATGTTTATGATGTCGATAGACTATCATAAAATTAAAAAATTCACACTTATTGCTATGATTTGTACAGTACCTTTACTTTTAGCTGTATTCTTATTTCCAGGAGTTAATGGTGCTCAAAGATGGATCCAATTAGGGCCTGCATCTTTTCAGCCTTCAGAACTTGCAAAGTACGTTGTAGTTTTGTATTTGGCTATGGCACTATCTAGTATGGGAGATAGAGTTAAAGATTTTAAAAAAGGTATTATTCCGTGTTTTGCAATAGGAGGATTTTATGCAGGGCTTGTACTTGCACAAAAAAACTTAAGTATTGCTGCAGTTATAATGATAGTTACATTTATAGTTGTTTTTGCAGCAGGTGCTAGAAGGATTCATATGTTTGGAGTTGTAACTCCAGTTTTAACAGCAGCGGCGCTATTTTTTGCATTATTTGAACCATATAGAAGAGCTAGGATGTTAAACTTTATTAATCCTTGGAAAGATCCAGCTGGAAATGGTTATCAACTTATACAATCCTTTTATGCATTAGGTGCAGGTGGGGTTTTAGGTCTTGGGCTTGGACAGTCAAGACAAAAGACTTTATATATGCCAGAGCCACATAATGACTTTATCTTCTCTATAATTGGAGAAGAACTTGGATTGGTTGGATGTATATTTATAATATTATTGTTTGTAATATTTGTTTGGAGAGGTGTAAAAATAGCATCAAACTGCAAAGACTCTTATGGAACATACTTAGCTTTAGGTATTACATCAATAATAGCAGTTCAAGCTATTATAAACATAGCGGTAGTTACAGGTTCTATGCCAGTAACTGGGGTTCCATTACCATTTATAAGTTATGGAGGATCCTCACTAGTTATAAATATGACAGCTATGGGTATACTTTTAAATATTTCAAGACAAAGAAAAAATGACAAGTTAAAAGAAAAAGAAAATTAATAAATGTCTACACTAATTAAACTTTTTATATTTATATAAAATACGTTTAAATTAGTGTAGACTTTTTTATTAATAGAGAGTATTTTTAAATGCAATTTTCTTTAATTTTTTATAAATTTATAGAGTAATTTAAAAGGCGTAAAAGGACTTGAAATAATTAAGGAATATTTGTAAAATTAATGCTTTAAAAGATTTCTTTTTAGATTTTATTAATAAAAAAATAATGAAAAGGTTGGATATAAATGTTATTATATAATGGAGTGTAAAAATTTAATATAGTGAGGAAAGAATAAAGAGATGGGGAAGACAAATAACGTATATATTCTTAAAGCTAGAAGAAAAAGACATATAAAAAGAGGAATAATTTTAACAGTTATAATTGCTGGTGTTTTAGCTCTTTTTGTAACAAAATCAGACTTCTTTTTAATTAAGAATGTAAATATAAAAGGAAATTCAATAATTAAAACTGAAGCGATTATAAAAGACGCTGATTCTTTTAAGGGTGAGAATTTACTTTTTATCAAAGAAAATAATGTTATTTCTAAGATTAAATCAAATCCTTATATAGATAATGTAACTATTAAAAGATCACTTCCTAAAACTTTAGAGATTGATGTTACAGAAAAAAATGTCGCTTATTATTTTAAAGGAAAAGAAAACTTTGATATATTAAGTAGTGATTTAATATTACTTGAAAAGAGCAATAAAATAGATGATAAAAATCTAATAGAAATAACAGGGCTTAAAAAAGATGATTTAAACATAGGAGATTATATATCAAGTGGTGATAGTTTTACTATATTAAAAACTACATTAGATGAGCTTTATAAAATTCAAAAATCAAACAAAAGCAAATTTAAAGTTACTAAAGTTGATGTTTCTAGTTTAACTAATATGAAAGTATACTTTGGTGATGTAATGGTTAAAATTGGAGATGGGGAAGATTTAGTTAAAAAGATAAATACGGCTATCTCAATTCTAGAAGATAAATCAGTAAATCTGAAAAAAGGTTATATTGATGTAAGTTTTCACGGGTCGCCAGTTATAAAGAAGGAAAAAGATAAAGAAAAATAAGAAAACATTTATTTAAGGAGGATGGTATAGAGTGAAAGGTTCTAAGTCACAGATATCTATAGCCATAGTTTGTGGCCTTTTAGGGTTTTTATTAACTTACCAATACAAGGCGCTTACAAACAACCAAAGTACTTTAGATTCATCAAATAAAAGTGATTTAATAGCTGAAATAGATACTTTAAAAAATCAAAAAGCAGAACTAGAAAAATCAAATAGTCATTTAAGTCAAGAAATGAAAGAATTAGAAGAAGCTGCAACAAAAGAAGGTAAAGTAGGTGTTGAAGTTAAAAAAGAACTAGATGCAGCTAGAATGTATCTTGGGTTAGTATCAGTTGCAGGACCAGGGGTTCAAGTAACAATAACACCAAAAACTAGTCTTTTTGGGTCAAGTGATGTAGGGATGATAGTAAGTGAAGAAGAGTTAGTTCACTTAATTAATATATTATGGTATGCAAAAGCTGAGGCTATTTCAATTAATGATTACAGAATAACTCCTCAAACAGGTATAAAAAATTCTAGTAATTATATTTGGATTGGGTCAGAAGGAAGAATAAATCCTAAAGAACCCATAGTAATTAAAGCTATAGGAAATAAAGCTAAGCTAAATGCAGCTTTAAATTTTGCAGATTCATTAGACCATGGCGCACTTCAAAATTATGACTCAAAAGTTGAACAAATTGATAAATTAGATATTAATAAATCTACACAAACTCTAAAAAGTGAGTACTTACAAGATGTAGATAAGAAGGAAGGTGAATAAGGGTGATACCTTTTATTGGACTATTACTTGGTGTTTTATTTGGGTTTGTATTTGATGTAAATATTCCAGATAAATTTTCACCTTATATGTCAGTTGCAATCCTTGCATGTTTAGATTCAGTCTTTGGTGCAATACGTGCAAATCTTTCTAAAAACTTTAAAGCTGACATATTTATATCAGGATTTTTTGGAAACGCTATACTTGCGGCAGGACTTGCATATCTTGGAGATAAACTTGGAATTCCTATATATATAGCAGCAGTTATAGTATTTGGTGGTAGAATTTTTGATAACTTTGCAATTATAAGGCGTTTGCTTTTAGAAAAAATCAAAGCACGTAAGGGCTAGGTGATTATATGAAGAAAGCTTCAGGTAAGTTTTTGGTCTTTATATCAGCTGTAATTTTAGGATATTTAATAGTTTTAAATTCTAACTTAGGTGGAATGAAAGATTTATTTGATTTAAGTGCAAAAGAGTATGGAGATGCTATAGAAGAAAGATCAGATCTTTATAAAAGTGTCTCTAGTTTAAAAGAAAATAATGAAAAAATGAAAGAAACTATAGAAAGTTATAAAAATAATGATAAAGACCAAGACAAGATAGTTGAAAAGATGGTTAGTCAATTAAACGATTATGGTAAACTAACTGGAACTACAGAAGTTTCAGGGCCTGGTGTTGTTATAACTATAAATGACGGTGATGTGGAAAATAAAAACAATACCGATTATGAAAAAATGAAAAAGATTTTTCACGATAATGATATGGCTTTAGTTATAAATGAACTTAGAAAATCAGGTGCAGAGGCTATTTCTATAAATAATAGAAGAGTTATACCAAGTACTGCTGTATTTTGTAATTGGGCTTTTTTAGGATTTGAAGATGGTACGACAGAATATGCGCCTTTCAAAGTTTATGCAATAGGAGACCCAGATACTTTAGAAGCATCTCTTTTAGGTGAAGGAAGTTACATTAAAGAGCTTATGTATAGAGAACTTCAAGTAAGTATTGAAAAGAAAGAAAAGATAGTTATGCCAGCTGCAAAAACTATAGGAACGACAGATTATATGAAAGAATCTACAAATTAGATAAAAACTAAATAAATCCTCTTAAAATAGAGGATTTTAAAATTTTTTATAGAATATAAAATAAAGTGAAACTTAAAGTAAATATTAGGAGGCTGCTATGAGTATTAAAGAGAATATAGATGAAATATTAAATGAAATACCAAAAGACGTAAAACTTTTAGCTGTTTCTAAAACTAGAACATTAGATGAAATGAAAGAAGCTTATGATGCAGGTATGAGAGAATTTGCAGAAAATAAGGTTCAAGAGTTACTTTGGAAAGAGGAAGAGTTTCAAAAGGATGTCAAATGGCATCTTATTGGAAAACTTCAAAGAAACAAAGTTAAGTATATTGTTGGAAAAGTAGATCTAATTCATTCTTTATCAAGTGAGAAACTATTAGATACAATAGAGACCAAATTTGGTGAGGCAAACGAAACTATAGACTGCCTAATCCAAATCAATATAGGAAGAGAAGATTCTAAAAGTGGTGTTTTAGTTGAAGAACTGGATAGCTTAATAGAAGCAGTAGAGAAGTGTAATTTTGTAAAGGTTAAAGGGATTATGGTTATAATTCCAAAGGGTTCAGAAAAAGAAAACAGAGAATATTTTAAAGAAACTAAAAAGATATTCGATAGTTTAAAAGAAAAAGAATTCAAAAACATAACTATGGAAATATTATCTATGGGTATGACAAATGATTATAAAATAGCAATTGAGGAAGGTTCTAATACTATAAGAGTTGGAACTGGAATTTTTGGAGAAAGAGATTATAGCGTATAGGAGGAAAATAGTATGTCTAACATGATGTCAAAAGTAAAAAATATCTTAGGGTTTGGAGATTATGAAGAAGATTTCGAAGAAGAAGGATTAGAAGAAAGAATAGAAGATGAAGTAGTAAATGAAGATGACTATACAGAAGTTCAAGGACCAGATATTTTAGGACCTAAGGGTGGTAAAGTAGTTAATATTCATACTAATGCTTCTGCTAAAGTTTTAATTATAAAACCAACTTCATATGAGGAATCTATGGAGATCTGTGATGCCTTAAAAAATAGAAGAATAGTTGTTATTAATACTTCAAGTTTAGAAAATAGAACAGCTAGAAGATTATTAGACTTTTTAAGTGGGGCATCTTATGCACTACAAGGGGATTTCCAAGAGGTTGAAAAGGGAGTTTATATCCTTTCACCTTCAAATGTAGAAGTTACTAACGAATTAAAAAGTGAGTTATCATCAAAAGCAGCTCTATTTAATTGGACAAAGTAATTAAAGGAGTAATATATGGTTAGTTTAATAAACTTAATATTTAGAGCGTTAGAAGTTATCATTATTGTAGAGTGTTTATTATCTTGGGTACCGAGTCCTACAACTCAAAGCATAAGAGAATCTTTAAATGTTATTACAGGACCAATTCTTGAACCGTTTAGACAGTTACAATATAAATTTTTAGGTGATGTACCTATAGATTTATCACCAATTTTTGCAATTGTAGTTTTAAACGTTGTTCAAAGTTTAATAATAAGATTAATACTTTTTTAGATGAGTAGAGATTATATATTAAAACAATTTAAAGATGAAGATAAAAATCTTGTAATAAATCTTTATGAAAAGATGAAACTTTCCCAAGATAAAGATATACCTATGTTTGGAAGTAATTTTTACCCTCCAAACGTATGGAAAGTATTTGAAGGATTTAATAGTAATTTACTTAAGGTAGAGAGCTTTGGTGGCTTTTTAGATTCTGAAAGAAGAATGATATCATTTAATAATTTATATGATATACCTTATCCTATGAAAATCTTGAAAATAACAAACCCTTCAAAATTCAAAAAATTAACTCATAAAGACTACTTAGGTAGTATTATGAGCCTTGGAATACTTAGAGATAAAATAGGTGATTTAATTACTAAAGAAAATGTGTGTTACGTGTCTTTAAGTGAAGAAATTTCAGATTATATTATTATGAATCTTGAAAAGATTTCAAGTGTTCCGTGTATTATAGAAGAATTTTTAGGAGATACTTCTGATATTTCAATAGACTTTAAAGAAGAAGTTATATTAGTAAACTCATTACGATTAGATTCAGTAGTTTCAAAGATTACTAAGAAATCTAGAAGCTTTGCACAAGAATTAATAAGTGATGGGAAAGCATTAAAAAACTACAATATAATTAGAGATAAAAGTGATGAAATTTCTATATCAGATAGGATAACTATAAGAGGATATGGTAAATTCATAGTTCATTCTGTGCCTAGCACAAGTAAAAGCGGTAAATTGAAAGTAATTATAAAAAAATATACATAATAGAGGTGGAATTATAATGAAGTTAACTCCGATGGATATTAATAACAAAGAGTTTAAAAGAGGATTAAGAGGATATAATCCAGAAGAAGTAGACGAATTCTTAGATGAGATAGTTGATAATTATGAAGAATTATATAAAGAAAATGCTAAACTTAAAGATAAGGTTCAAATCTTAAATGAACAAGTTGAGCATTACGCAAATATAGAATCAACAATTCAAAATACTTTAGTTTTAGCTCAAAATGCAGCAGACCAAGCTAAAAATACAGCTCAAAAAGAAGCTGAAATGCTTGTTAAAAATGCAAATGAAACAGCACAAAGAATAGTAGATAAAGCACATAATGATGTTATTCAAATAAATGATGAGTTTGATAGAATAAAACAAGAGTTTATTAAATTTAGAGCTAAATTTAGAAACTTTATGAATACTCAATTAGAAACATTTGATGATTTAGAAAAAGATTTAAATAAAAATTATTCAATTTCAACTCCTGTAGAAGAAATGCCAAGACTTCCAAAAGAACCTGTTTTTGAAGAAGTTGCAGTAACAGAAACAGAAGAAGAAGTTGCAATAGATGAATTAGATGAAATAAAAAGCTTCTTTGCAAATAAAGAAGATTAAAACCTTTAAAGAGCTATCTTATTTTTATAGATAGCTCTTTTAATATTTTAAGGCTTATTATTTATTATGTTGAGTATAAAGTATTAATATATTATAATTGATAAGTAATAATATCTTGAGGAGATAAAAATAATGGAAGAACGTATTTATAATATAGACGAAACCCTAAAAGGTAAAAGAATAGATAAATTTTTAAGTGAAGAATTTGAAGGTAAATCTAGATCTTTTATTCAAGGTATAATAGAAAAGGGAACTGTTTTAGTTAACGAAAAAGTAGTTAAAAGTAACTACAAATTAAAAACATTTGATATAGTAAAGGTATCTATGCCAGAACCAGAAGAGTTAGATGTTCAGGCTGAAAATATTGATATAAACATATTATACGAAGATAGTGATGTTGTAGTTATCAATAAAGCTAAGGGAATGGTAGTTCACCCAGCACCTGGTAATTATAATGGAACTTTAGTAAATGCACTTTTATATCACTGCAAAGATTTATCTAGTATAAATGGTGTTATAAGACCTGGAATAGTTCATAGAATTGATAAAGATACAACAGGAGTTTTAGTAATTGCAAAAAATGATGATGCTCATGTTAAGCTCTCAGCCCAATTAAAAGACCACTCAATGAAAAGAGAGTACTATGCATTAGTTGAAGGAAAGATATCAAAAGATTCTGGAACTATAGATAAACCTTTAAAAAGATCAAAAAAAGATAGACTTAAAATAGCTATTGATAGTGACGGAAGAAGAGCTGTAACTCATTTTGAAGTTATAGAAAGATTTAAAAACACCACTTTAGTAAAGTGTGTTTTAGAAACAGGAAGAACTCATCAAATAAGAGTTCATATGGCATCAATCGGGCATCCTTTAGTAGGTGACCCGTTATATGGATTTAAAAAGACTAAATTTAAATCAGGAGGCCAAATGCTTCATGCAAAGGTACTTGGATTTATTCATCCAAGAACTAATGAGTATGTTGAGTTTACAACAGAGCTTCCGGAAAATTACACAAAGTTAATAGAAAACCTTAAAAAAGAAAACATATAGGAGGGATTACTCTTGAAATTAAAAGCAAATCTTTTAGATGAAAAAGCCATAAAAAGAAGTTTAGTTAGAATTTCTCATGAGATAATCGAAAGAAATAAAGGTGTAGAAGATATCGTTCTTATAGGAATAAAAAGAAGAGGATATCCACTTGCAAAAAGAATAGCAGAGCAAATATCTAAATTTGAAGATGTTTCTATGGATGTTGGGTATGTCGATATAACTTTATATAGAGACGATTTATCTTTTGATAATGGAATGCCAAATGTTAAAGAGACTGATTTAGGGGTAGATATAACAAATAAAAAAGTAATACTTGTAGATGATGTATTATTTACTTGTAGAACAGTTAGAGCAGCAATAGATGCAATAATAGATGTTAATAGACCTAAATGCATTCAACTTGCAGTCCTTATAGATAGAGGTCATAAAGAGCTACCTATTAGAGCAGACTATGTAGGAAAAAATATTCCAACTTCAAAAGAAGAGGTTGTTGGAGTTAAAATAGTTGAAATAGACGGGGAAGATTCAGTTAAAATATATGAAAGAGAAGATTAATCTTTTAGAGGAGATGAAAAGATGGAGTACAACTTAATTGCAACTACTACTTTTGGATTAGAAGGAATAACAGCAAAAGAGCTTAAAGCTTTAGGATATGAAGATTTAAAATTAGAAAACGGTAGAGTTGAATTTATAGGAGATGAAATGGATATAGCTATAGCTAATGTTCATTTAAGAACTGCAGATAGAGTTCTTATAAAGATGGCTGAATTTGAAGCTAGAAGCTTTGAAGAGTTATTCCAAGGAACTAAAAAAGTAAACTGGGCAGGGTTAGTGCCTAAAAATGGTATAATGCATGTTAACGGTAAATCCGTAAAATCAACTCTTCATAGTGTACCAGATTGTCAATCTATAGTTAAAAAAGCTATAGTAACAAGTATGAGTGAGAGCTATGGAATAGAAAAATTTAGTGAAAACGGACCTTTATATAAAATTGAAGTAGGTATACTTAAAGATAAAGTAACACTTACAGTAGATACATCAGGTGCAGGTCTTCATAAAAGAGGATATAGAGAGCACGCTGGGGCAGCGCCTTTAAAAGAAACTCTAGCTGCAGCTATGGTTCTTTTATCAAGATGGAAAGATAGTTATGAACTTATAGACCCATTTTGCGGATCAGGAACTATATTAATTGAAGCTGCTATGATTATGCAAAATATAGCACCAGGAGTTAATAGAGATTTCGTATCAGAAACGTGGCCAAACATGCCAGAAGAAATTTTTGAGCAAGTTAAAGCAGGTGCAAGACGTTCAGAAAAGAAAAAAGATATAAAACTTATAGGATACGACATAGACTTTAGAGTTTTAAAGGTAGCAAAAGAAAATGCTAGAAAAGCCGGGGTTTTAGATTATATAGAATTCCAAGAAAGAGATTTTAAAGACTTTTCAACTAGACACAAATACGGATTTATTATAACTAACCCTCCATACGGAGAAAGACTTAGTGATGAAAGAGAAGTAGCTAGACTTTATAGAATTTTTGGGAACTACAAAAAGCAATATAAAGATTGGGAATATAATATTTTAACTTCTTTTGAAAACTTCGAGAAAAAGTTTGGAGAAAAGTCAACTAAAAATAGAAAACTTTATAATGGAAGATTATTATGTTACTACTATCAATTTATGGATAATTCACTTATAAAAAATCAAGGCGATACAGTAGCTCAGTGTTTAATAGATTAATTAAAAATATCATTAGCTTTAAAAGCTAATGATATTTTTTTTACTTTTCTAAGTTTAAATTATTAAATTCAGATGGGTCTGTAACTAAAGTCCAATTTGTGTGATAAATAACCATACCAGGCTTTGCACCTACTGGTTTTTTAAGTTCTTTAACTTTAGTGTAGTCAACTTCAACTTTACTTGAAGTTTTTGCCTTGCTATAAAATGCTGCAATAACTGATGCCTCTTCTATAGTTTTATCTAATAATTCGTCTGTGCAAACTATAACGTGAGAACCTGGAACATCTTTAGTATGCATCCAAAGCCAGTTTTTCTTTGCAAATTTTAAGCTTAAATAATCATTTTGGATGTTGTTTTTTCCAACATAAATATCTATTCCTTCAGAAGATACAAAGTGAAGAGGCTTTGATTTACTTTCTTTTTTAGATTCTTTTTTAAACTTAATGTACCCAGTTTCCATAAGTTCTCTTTTAATAGGGTCTATTTCGCTATAAGAGTCAATATTTAAAATATTAGTTAAAACTGAATTTAAGTAATTTAGTTCTTCTAAATTTTTATCTAATTGAATTTTTGCCTCTACTTCTGCTTTTTTTAGCTTGTTATACTTTTTGTAGTAATTTTGCACATTTTCAGAAGGAGTTTTATTAGGATTTAAAGCTATAGTTATATCTTCGTAATTTTCACTATAGTAGTTTTGAAGTGTGATTTCTTTTAATCCTTTTTTTAAGCTATATATATAAGAAGTTAAAAGATCACCAAAGATTTTATATTTTTCTTTAGACATACAGTCTGCAATACTTTTATTTAAAATCTTTTCTTTTTTAAGACATCTATCAATATTAGTTGTAACTAATCTTTGTAAGTTTGTTGTCCTACTATGAAGTCTTTCTTGTTTATCCTTAGTGCTATAGAAATCTTCTAGCATTTTTGAAGGATTATCATATTTAACAGATTTAAGGTTTTTATCAATATTTTTGAAAATAAGTGAATGGAAATCCTTGTATAATCCGTAATTATCTAAAATTATATTAAATTCTGGATAATTTTTTAATAATTTAAAAACATCTGTAATAAATTTGTATAGAATATCTATCTCTGTTAATGTATAATTATTTTCAGATGATTCTAAAAATAATTCTTTAGATAAACTTTTACTAACGCCTGTAAAGGTCTTTAGGAAAAAATATTCATCAAGAGAAATATCGTTAGTTTCTACAAAGGTTATTAATTCTTCCTTTTTAAAATCGAAAGGGTTAAGTTTTGTAGAAGCTGGAGGATAGATATATTCTACTCCAGGATATAAAACTCTATAAGTATTTATATCAGGAGTGATATGTTTTATAGATTCCATTACTTTCATATCTCTTTCTCTTATTAAAGAGATATTTGAGTGACGACCCATTATTTCAACTATTAATAGATACTTGCTATCATAGCCAAGTTCATCTCTTGAAGAAATAGTTAGAGTAACTACTCTATCTGTATCTTTTTGAGTTACATCTATTATAGTACCACCTACTATGTACTTTCTAAGTACCATTAAGTAAAGTGGTGCTTTAAGTGGGTTTTCTTTTTGAATGTTAGTTATATGAAGTCTTGCAAATTGAGATGAAGAAGAAATTAATAATTTAAAATTCTTTCTATCTTTTCTAAGTGTAAGAATAATTTCATCCATTTCAGGTTGGTTTATTTTATCTATCTTTGAATTTATTAAAGTATCTTTTAAGTCAGTTAGTAAACTGCTTAAAAATACGCCATCTAATGCCATAATTTTTGCCATCCTCTCTAAATGTTATTTAAAGATAGTATAACATTTTTAGGATGCAAATATCAATTTATATAGACTAGGAGTGATAAGAATGAACTTTGTAAAAATGCATGGTATTGGAAATGATTTCATATTTGTTGAAGATTTAAAAAATGAAATTAAAAATGAAAGTGAGCTTTCAAAAAAAGTATGTGATAGGCACTTTGGTATAGGTGCTGATGGGTTAGTTTTAATTAGAAAAGATAATAATATCTTTGAAATGGTTATAATAAATAGTGATGGATCTTATGCAAGTATGTGTGGAAATGCTATTAGATGTTTTGGAAAATACATTTATGATAAAGGATTTACAAAGGATAAGAAATTCAAAGTTAAAACAGGTGATGGAATAAAAGAAATTGAACTTTTATTTAAAGATGAAAAAGTAACTGGAGCTAAAGTATATATGGGAAAACCTTCTTATAAAGGTGAAGATATAGGACTTAAAAAAGGACTAGATGAAGTTATTAAAAAAAATGTTAAAATAAATGATAAAAATTACGAATTAACGTCTGTTTTAGTAGGTGTACCTCATACTATAATCATAGGAAAAGAAAATGAGTATAATGTTAATGAAGGTGCTTTAATTGAAAAATACGAATTTTTTAAATTTGGGACAAATGTAAATTTCGTAACAATAAAAGATAGAAAAAACATAATAGTAGAAACATTTGAAAGAGGCGCAGGCGCTACTTTAGCTTGTGGCACTGGTGCATCAGCTTCTGTAGAAGTTTTAAAAAGGTTTGACCTTGTAGATGATGTTGTAAAAACTAAACTACCTGGCGGTAATTTAACTATTGAAATAAAAAATGAAGGAATTTATATGAGCGGAAACGCAGAATATATTTGTGAAGGGAAGATTTTATAAGGAAATGAAATTTAGAATGAATGTTTTAAGAAGAAAGAATTTATTAGTCTTACTTCTTATAAGTTTTTCATTTATTCTATATGCTTGTGGTAACAAAGAAAATGAAGTTAAAGAAGATCTGGACAAATCAAAAGTTACCTTAAATAGTGGCGCAATAGTAGTAGGAGAAAATGGGACATATAAGAATTATGATATTAAAGATGGAAAATATAGCGAATTAAATGGAGACCAAACTATTGTTGAGTATGATGAAAATACTAATAATTATATTTTTATTAAAGACTCAAAGCACTTTGTAAAATTTAATGGGGAAGATATAAAAATTGATGAGGCTAATTACGATTTCTTAAATTTATCAGAAAATGGTGATGCTGTAGCTTACATGGTTAATGACAATGGATATAAATTAAAGATTTTAGATTTAAAAAGTAAAGAAAGTAAATTTGTTAAAGAGGATACTCAAATATCTGGGAATTTATTTGATTTTACAGGAGATGATAAATTAGTTTATTATGGAATTGGAAAAGATAAAACTAATGGGATATTTACATACGATTTAAAAACAGGTGAAGAAAAACTCTTATATAAATTATCTGGCGGAGGATACGTTGAATTTTTAAAAGGATACAAAGACGGAGTGATAATTTTCCAGCAAACTTTAGATAACAACAAAGTTTTAAAAGAGATCACAAAAGATGGTGAAGTAAAAGTTCTTTCAGAAGATATTGAAAAAGTAAAAGATGTAATAAAAAATAACGGAAAATATTATGTTCTTGGAAGTTTTTCAGGTGATTCAAACTCTTTATATGAATTAAATAGTGATAAAACTTATAATAGATTAGTATATGATTTTCCAAAAGGCGTTGACTTAAATAAAGGTATTTCAATTACAAAAGATGGACTATTATTATTTGTTGGAATTGATGAATACAATAAACCTTCTATCTATAGCTATGATAAAAATGGAAACGTGAATTTAGTTTTAGATGGAAAAGAAGATTATACTTTTGTTAAAATTAACTAAACAGATTGTTTAGTTAATTTTTTTATACTTAAAAATAGGTAAATTACAAGTGAAGTGAATATAATAAAATAAAGCCCCTTAATAATATGAAAGTTTGGTGAGAATTTTATGACGGTTCAAAAGAAAGTATATAAAAAAGTTGGAAAGATAGATAAAGTACTCGCAGATGATATAGGTTTAGATTATTACGGAGATGTGTATATCTCAAGGGGAGCCTTTAATCATATTCTAAAAAAGCATGGAAAACAATTTACAAAAAATATAAAAGATAACTTATCTATTATAATCGAAAGAATTATTGGAAATCCTGATTTTATTGGTAAATCTAAAAGAAGAGGGGAAAGTGCTTTAAGAGTAGTTAAAAAAGTAGACGCTTATATTATGTTAGTATTAGAAGTTGATAAAGAAGAGGGCTATATGTATGTTGCAACGATGTATCCATTAACTAAATCTAAGCTTAAAAATAGTATTTATAGCGGAAGCTTGTTGGAAACAAACAAAGGAGTTGGAATATAATAAAAAAGGATATATAATAAGTTATAGATATTTTTGAGGTGAGAAATGGCACCTCACGCGCTAAAAATTAAATTATAGTAAATAGAGATGTAGGATACGCCGCCCTACCGAAAATATCTTAATAAAAGACTTTTGATTTTCAAAAGTTTTTTATTTTTAAAATATAACTAAAGAAGTAAGGAGAAAAGGGAGATATGAAAAAAGTAGCAGTAGTTTTTAATGGTGGAACTATTTCAATGAAAGTAGATGAAAGACTTCAAGCAGCAGTTCCAAGCTTAAGTGGGGAAGATATAATGTCTCTAGTTACAGGGGTAGAAGATTATGCAAAGGTAGAAAATCATACATTTTCAAGTCTTCCATCACCACATGTAACACCGAAACTTATGTTAGAACTTTCAAAGTTTGTACAAGATTTAGCAAACAGAGAAGATATAGATGGTATTGTAGTTACTCATGGAACAGATACTTTAGAAGAAACAGCATATTTTTTAGATTTAACTACAAATACAAAAAAGCCAATAGTAGTTACAGGGGCTATGAGAAGTAGTTCAGAACTTGGTTATGACGGACCTTTTAACTTAGCCACATCAATTTGTACGGCTATTTCAGATGAAGCTTACGGACGTGGAGTTTTAGTTTGCTTTAATGGAGAATTAAATGATTCAATAGAAGTAACAAAAGCAAACTCAATGGCTTTAAACGCCTTTAGAACACCAAACTTTGGACCTATTGGAGTAGTTGACAATAATAATGTTATATTCTACAGAAAAGGAAAAAAAGGTGTAAAACTTAATCCTAAAAATATGGATAAAGACGTAGCTTTAATAAAATGCGTCTCAGGTATGGGAAGTGAATTTATAGACTTCTCATTAGATAAAGGATATAAAGGGTTAGTTATAGAAGCTATGGGAAGAGGAAATGTACCTCCAACTATGGTTAAAGGAATAGAAAGAGCTATAAAAGAAGATATTCCTGTAATAATCGTATCAAGATGTTTTGAAGGAAGAGTATTTGAAAGTTACGGTTATGAAGGTGGAGGAAAGCATTTAAGAAATATGGGATGTATCTTTGGAGATACTATGCCAGGACAAAAGGCTAGAATTAAACTTTTAGCTGCAATAAATAGCGGTAAAACTGTAGAAGAAATAAGAGAAATCTTTGAAGAGGGATTATACGCTCACCACTAAACACGAACAATTATATTTAATAATATTATAAATATACATAAAAAATAATAAATATAGAGATAATTTTAAAAATATATTGACAAACATTCGTGTTATGATATAGAATAATATTCGTAAAGTGTATAACTCATATAAGTGTGATGATATGGATCACAAGTTTCTACCAGATACCGTAAATATCTGACTATGAGAAGACAAAACGAAATTCTAAAGGTCGTTATGAGTTATACTTAGTTTAAGTTAACCTATAGCGACCTTTTATTATTGTGGGGGTTTAAGATGAAAAAAGAAAAAAGAATCTTAGAAATTCTTGATAACAAGAATGTTGACTTCAAAAAGGAGATCATAGCCGGTGTTACTACATTTTTAACTATGGCATATATAATTGCCGTTAATCCTAATATTCTTAGTCAAACTGGTATGGATGCTGGAGCGCTAGTTACAGCAACTTGTCTTTCAGCTGCATTTGCAACTATACTTATGGGAGTATTTGCAAATCTACCATTTGCATTAGCTTCTGGTATGGGCTTAAATGCATACTTTGCTTTTTCCGTAGTAATAGGAAAAGGAATATCTTGGGAAATAGCATTAACAGCTGTATTTGTAGAAGGTATTATTTTTATTTTAATGTCATTATGTAATATAAGACAAGCAGTAGTTAAGGCAATTCCTCTTAATATGAAATTTGCAGTAACTGCAGGAATTGGTTTATTTATAGCTTTTATCGGATTTACAGGAAGTAAGATAGTTGTTTCAAGTCCTGATACGTTTTTAGCAATAGGAGATTTTACAAAGCCTTCAGCTGTAATTGCAGCAATTGGCGTTTTAATAATAGCTGTGCTAGATAAAAAAGGCGTTAGAGGAGCTATTCTTTTTGGAATTTTAGCATCAACATTAGTTGCATGGGGATATGCTATGTATGACCCAGAATATGCAGCTGCACTTGGGATATACTTACCAAACGGAATTATTAAATTTGAAAGTATAGCACCTATAGCTGGAAAAATTGATTTAGCATATGTATTCCATCCATCAAATATTTGGACATTTATAACTATAGTATTTACTTTCTTATTTGTTGATTTCTTTGATACTATAGGAACTTTAGTTGGAGTTTCATCAAAAGCTGGAATGCTTGATGAAGAAGGAAACATTCCAAACGTTGGTAAAGCCTTAATGTGTGATGCTGTAGGAACAACAGCAGGTGCATTTATGGGAGTTTCAACAGTAACAACATTTGTTGAAAGTTCAACAGGAGTTGCAGCTGGAGGAAGAACAGGATGGACTTCTATAACAACAGGAATACTATTCTTAGTTGCAATGTTCTTTTCACCAATATTCGTTGCAATACCAGCATGCGCTACAGCACCAGCTTTAATATACGTTGGATACTTAATGCTTGGGGCGGTTAAAAACATTAACTTTGATGAAATAACAGAAGGCTTCCCAGCGTTTATAACAATTGCTGCTATGCCACTTACTTATAGCATAGGTGATGGATTAACTTTAGGAGTTTTATCATATGTAATAATAAACGTAATTTATAACTTATTCTTTAGAAAATCTAATGAAGAGAAAAAGCCTGTATCAATAGTTATGTTAGTACTTGCTGTAATCTTTATGTTTAAATTGTTAGTATTATAGTTTTTATAAAAGCCAAAATGAGAGTTATCTCATTTTGGCTTTTTTAGAGGCTTAAACTGTAAAAATATGTTATAATAATATAAAGAATTACGAGTAGGTGATTAGATGAATATTTTTATTTTCATTAATTATTTATTGATACCTGGTGTTATGATACTCTTTGGGGGATTATTTTTAAAGAAACCTCCAAAAGAAATTAATGGACTCTATGGCTATAGAACAACTATGTCTATGAAAAATAAAGACACTTGGGATTTTGCAAATAAAGCTATTGGAAAGTTGTGGTTTAAACTTGGAATAGCATTATTTATAATAACAGTTATACTAGGGTTTAATAAAGAACTTTTAGGCAAATATGGGTTAGTGCTCTTGTATCTTCAAATAGCAGCACTTATACTATCAATTTTTCCTGTAGAGAAAAAATTAAAAGAGAATTTTAATAAAAATGGTACTAGAAAAAAGCAGACTAAAATTTAGTCTGCTTTTTTTATTGAAGTTATTTCAATAAATTCAGGTGAAAATCCAGATTTTAAAGCTACCTTTTGTGACTCTAAGTGAGAGATGCTTGTCCCGTAAAAAGGTACCTTATTTAGTTTTAAAACTTCATTTTTAATATTAGATACTAGAATTGTTCCAATATTTTTAGATCTACTTTTACTAGAAACGTTTATACCTATCTGATATAAATATTTTGAGTCTAAACTAACTCCAGACATTCCAAGTATTTCTTCATTTTCTATATAGGATATCCCTAAAATATCAGGAGTGACTTTATTAAAAGCAAAAGCTTCATCGAACCTATCATCACCTTTAAAGTCTAAGATTTCTAAAGCTTTATAACTCCTTAAATTTGAAGATTTAATAAATGAATCATCCTTTGGAATAAAATATTCTTTTATTTCAGATATTTTAAAGCCAAACTTTAAGAGCTCATTATCTATAGCTTTTAAATTTTTATAATTAAAAAACCAAGAAGAAGTAGAATTTTTAAATAGATTTAAAAATGCATCTTTTAATTCTTTTGTAGTAGATATAATTATGTGGTTTTTATAAATCAATAGTCTAAAAATCATATCATTATTAAAAAATCTTGAATCCTTAGAATTTTTAATTTCGGTTATTATTAAATTATCTTCAAAAGAGTTTAAAGTAAAATTATAATCAATCATAAGTTGTTTTAAAGTAGTTTTTGAAATATTATTAAGCATAAAATCACCTCTTAAACAAATATTACCATAATAAAAAAATAAAATATATATCTTAAATAATATACTCGTATATGATGATAAATAATTGACATAAAAGGTATAGATTGTATAAAATTCTCAAGTTTTATATAATGTTAATAAAGGGATAATATTTGGGGGTAAATATGAAAAATAAAAAAGTAATATTAAGTTTAATATTTATAATTTCTATAGTTTTTTATATAGGATATAGTAAAATTAAAATTAATAATTTAGAAAATGGACTTGAAAATAACATAAGAAATAATATTAGAAGTTTTGCATCACTTGATAAAAAGGAAATAGATGAAAAATTATATGGTGAACTATATAATTTTATAGAATCTTCTAGAATGGACTATTGCATATTAGAAAAGGGTGCGATAGATAAAGATGACTTAGAATATAACGCAGCTATATTACTTTTAAAAATAAGAGATCTTTTAGTTAATAATAAAGAAAGATTTATAAGAGTGTTTTCTAAAGATTCTGTAAATCAAGAGCTTTTTAAAATAGCAGATAACTTTAAAGATAGAGAATCTATTAATAAAGTATATAAACTTGTAAGCTAAAGAGAGATTGTTTAAAGCAATCTCTTAAATTTTGCTTTAATTTAACTATTTGAAGAATGATATGGAAGATTAAAAGTGGTATAATTATGTAAAACAAAGGGTAAAGGAGAGGATAATTTTGATAAACAAAAAAATTGATGAATTAAAAAATGAAATTATTAAAACTACAATTGATTTAGTTAAAGTTAAAAGTGTTGCTAAAGAAACAGAAGGTGAATTCCCTTATGGAAAAGATGTGGCAGAACTTTTAAAATTAACTTTAGAGAAATGTGAAGAACTAGGTTTTAAAACTAAAAATTTAGATAACTATGTAGGTTATGCTGAAATAGGGGAAGGTGAAGATTACGTAGTTGCTTTAGGTCACTTAGATGTAGTTCCAGAAGGAGAAGGTTGGAAGTTTCCACCATACTCTGGAGAAATTAGTGATGGGTATATCTACGGTAGAGGTACAGCAGATGATAAAGGTCCAATAGTTGCAGCTTTATATGGTGCTAAAGCTATAAAAGATTTAGGTTTAAAATTAAATAAAAGAATAAGAATAGTATTTGGTACTTCTGAAGAAATTGGAGGATCTGATATTCATCATTATTTAAAATATGAAAAGGCACCTGTGTTTGGATTTACTCCAGATGCTGAATTCCCAATAATAAATGGTGAAAAAGGTATTATTGACTTTGACTTAGTTAAAGATGTAGATACTTCAAAAGAAGAAAATGTTATTGAATACTTCAAAGGAGGTAGTGCAGTTAATGTAGTACCAAACTTTTCAGAATGTAAAATAATAACTAATGATTTAGATAATATAGAAAATGTATTAAATAAATTCAATCAATCTAACCATAGAAAAGTTGAATTTACAAAATCAGAAAATACAATCGTTATAACTGCAAAAGGTAAAAATGCTCACGGTAGCACTCCAGAACTTGGAGAAAACGCTATAATGACTTTATTTAAATCATTAGAAAATATAAACTTTGGAAAAGAAACAAATGACTTTATAAAATTTGTTAATGAAAACATAGGTTATGAATTAAATGGAGAAAAATTTGGAGTAGGATTAATTGATGAAGTTTCAGGAAAACTTACTTTAAATGTTGGTATAGTTGATTTTAATAAAGATAAATTAGAAATAAAAATTAACTTAAGATACCCTGTAACTAAAAAATATGATGATGTTATGGATGTAGTTATAGATAAAGCAAAGGGCGAAAATATTGGAGTATTTGGTATATCTCACGATGCACCACTTTATTTCTCAAAAGATAGTGAATTAGTTAAAAAGCTTCAAAAGGTTTATAGCGAGCAAACAGGAAAAGAAGCTGAGCTTATTTCAATAGGTGGCGGAACTTATGCAAAAGAAATTCCAAACACAGTAGCATTTGGACCTTTATTCCCAGGAGAACCTGAATGTATCCATATGCCTAATGAAAAAATAAGCATAGAAAACCTAATAGATTGTGCTAAAATTTACGGGAATGCTTTATACGAACTAGCTAAATAGTAATTTAAATGCATCACATTTGTGGTGCATTTTTGATTTTAAAAATATTTGAAAAGGGACTTAGATATTAAGAGAAAAATAAAATAGGAAAAGCATAATAACAATTTATTTAGGGGCTTTTAAACTTATGAGGAGAGATAATAATGAGAAAAAAAGTAATAGGGTTAGTAATTTTAATAATATTAATTTTAGGGTTTGCTGGTTGTGGTGAATCTAAAGGCGAAAAATTATTTGAGGATGGACAAAAGGAATTAACAGAAAACAATTACGAAAAAGCATTAGAAGATTTTAAATTATCTAAAAATGAAGATTACAAAGAAGCATCTATCTATTATAATTCTGTAGATAGATATTTGAAAGCAAAGGAATCATATAGTGAAAATAGATATCAGGAAACATTAGATTTGTTAAATAAAATAGAGGATATTAATAAAGATAAATTTAATTCAGATATTACTAAACTTAAAAGTGATGCAGAAAAAGGAATTGAAACAACTAAAAAAATAAAAGATATAAAAAAACTTATTGAGGAAGAAAATTTAGATAGAGCTTCTAAAATGATTGAATCCTTAGATGGGGATGGTTTAAATTCTACAGAAAAAGATGAGGTTAAAAATTTAAAAGAAAAACTAGAAAAAATAAAAAAAACTAAAAAAGAAGAAGAGGAAAGAAAAAATAAAATTCAATTAGAAAAAAATAAGCAGAAATCTATAATTAGTAGAGGTATGAGTATTTTACATAATGCAGGAATAAAGAATGTTCATTATGAAGGAATAAAACAACAGGGTTTAAATATAGATGGATTTAAAGGAAAACTTTACTATTTTGAGGAAGATGTTGAAGATAGTCCAAATGAATATTATTTTGATCAAGCTTCTGATGAAATGGTTTATTTAAATCAAGGTATGTACTTTATTGTAAATAAAAATTATAAAAATATTACGCCAAAGAGTTCTTCAACTTATGATAGTTCAAAGGAGTTTAGAGAATATCTTATTGGAAAGAATAAAAATAATTAAATGTTAAAAATTTGTTAACAAACTATTGACTTTATTTAGTTAGTCCAATAATATTGTTTATATAATTTGTTAAGTAAAGGAGGGATAAGGATGGCGAAAAGTATGACTAGCTTTGGTAGAGCTAGAAGTAGCGAGGAAAATGAAAGAATTTTTTCAGTTGAGATGAAAAGCGTAAATCATAGATACCTTGACATAAACATAAGAATGCCAAAGCAAATGATTGCACTTGAAGAACGTATTAGAAAAGTTATAAATTCAAGACTAAGTAGAGGTAAAGTTGATGTTTTTATTAACTTAAAAAGTTTTAAAAGTGACGACGTTGTTGCAGAACTTAACAAAGATTTAGCCAAAAGCTATTTTGACTGTTTAGAAGAAATAGCAAATTCTCTAAATATTCCAAACGATGCAACAGCAACTACAATATCAAGATTTCAAGATGTTATAACTATTTCACAAAAAGAAGAAGATTTAGAAGAGGTTTATACTGAAATTACACCACTTTTAAAAGAAGCTTTAGATAATATGATTGAAATGCGTATGGTAGAAGGCGAAAAACTTAAGGAAGATATCTTAGGTAAGCTTTTAGTTATAGATGAAACAGTAGACGAAGTTGAAAAGATAGCAGACTCAGTTCCAAGGGCTTACAAAGAAAAGCTTGAAGAAAGAGTTAAAGAACTTACTAGCAATATAAATATTGATGAGCAAAGAATTGCTATGGAAGTTGCAATGTTCTCTGACAAAGCTACTGTGGATGAAGAAATTATAAGACTTAGAAGTCATATAATTCAAATGAGAAATACTTTAAAGCTTAAAGAGCCGATAGGAAGAAAGTTAGATTTTATAGTTCAAGAAATGAATAGAGAAACTAACACAATTGCTTCAAAATCTAGTCACATTGAAATGACAAACTTTGTTATTGAGATGAAAAATATCATCGAAAAAATAAGAGAACAAGTGCAAAATATTGAATAGAGGAGGCATATAATGGGTATCAAATTAATAAACATAGGTTTTGGAAACATAGTTTCAGCTAATAGATTAGTTGCTATAGTTAGTCCAGAATCTGCACCAATAAAGAGAATAATCCAAGAAGCTAGAGACAGAGGGATGCTTATAGACGCTACTTATGGTAGAAGAACTAGAGCAGTTATAATAACTGATAGTGATCACGTTATCCTTTCAGCAGTTCAACCTGAAACTGTTGCACATAGATTATCTAATAAGGATGACCATGATGACGAGGTAGACGAATAATGAAAAAAGGTGTTTTATTAGTAATTTCTGGTCCTTCGGGAGCTGGAAAAGGAACTATCTGTAAAGAACTTTTAAATAGAAACGATAATCTATATCTTTCAGTTTCAGCAACAACAAGATCGCCTAGAGCGGGAGAAGTTGAAGGAGTTAATTATTACTTCTTAAATAAAGATCAATTCAAAGAAAGAATCGAAGAAGGTGATTTCTTAGAACATGCAGAAGTTTATGGGAATTTCTATGGTACGCCAAAGTCTAATGTTCAAAAAATGTTAAACGAAGGAAAAGACGTAATATTAGAAATTGATATTCAAGGTGCTTTAAAAGTAAAAGAAAATTGTGAAGAAGGTATCTTCATATTTATTCTTCCACCTTCTATGGAAGAACTAAAGAAAAGAATTATAGGTAGAGGTAGCGAAACTGAAGAATCATTAATGACTAGATTTAAATCAGCCTACAAAGAAATTAATTTTGTTTCAAAATATAATTATGCTGTAGTTAATGATGAAGTAGAGATAGCTACAAAAAAATTAGAGGCTATTATAACAGCCGAAAAATGTAGAGTAGATAGAATAAAAGATAAAATTTTAGATTCTAAGGAGGGCATTATTCATGAACAACTCTATGATTAATCCATCAATAGTGGAATTATTAGAAAAGGTAGACGATAGATACTCATTAGTATTAATAACTTCAAAAAGAGCAAGACAAATAATAGCAGGAAGTAAACCACTTATAGAGAAGAAATTCCAAAAACCACTTACAACAGCTATAAACGAGTTAAATGATGGAGTATTACACTTCCATAACGTAGAAGAAACTACGGAAGAAAACTTATAGTTAAATGTATAAAGGGAAATGCGTTGTTATTGGAGTAACAGGTGGAATAGCTGTATATAAATCACTTGATGTAATCAGTGCTTTAAGAAAAAAAGGCATAGATGTAAGAGTTATTATGACTAAATCAGCAACTGAATTCGTAACACCTCTTACTTTTCAATCAATGAGTCAAAATATGGTTATAACAGACATGTTTGCAGAACCAAAAGCTTGGGAAATTCAACATATAAGTTTAGCTCAAAGAGCCGACGTTATGTTAATTTGCCCAGCTACTGCAAATATTATAGGTAAAGTTTCTAATGGTATTGCAGATGATATGTTATCTACAACTATTATGGCAACTAATGCAAAAGTTATATTTGCACCTGCAATGAACACAAACATGTATGTTAACCCAATAGTTCAAAATAATATCAAAAAGCTTAAGGAATATGGATATGAATTCATAGACCCAGATAGCGGAAGACTTGCTTGTGGTGATGTTGGAAAAGGAAAACTTCAAAAACCTGAAGTTATAGTAGATAGAGTTTTAAAAGAACTATATCCAATTAAAGATTTAGTAGGTAAAAATGTTTTAGTAACAGCAGGACCTACTAAAGCGCATATTGACCCGGTGAGATTTATAACAAATAGATCAACTGGAAAAATGGGTCATCAAATTGCTTTAGAAGCTAGAGATAGAGGGGCAAATGTAACTTTAATTACTGGTGCTAATGACGTATCAGATGTTAGAGGCGTTGAAATAATTAAAGTCGACACAAACAAAGATATGAAAAACGCAGTTTTAGAAAGATTTAATAATCAAGATATCGTTATTAAATCAGCTGCTGTATCTGATTATAAACCTTTAAATTATAGCGATAAAAAGATTAAAAAAAATGGTGATACATTAACCCTAGAACTTACTAAAGATTTTGATATCTTAAATGAACTAGGTAAAAGAAAAACTAATCAAGTATTAGTTGGATTTGCAGCAGAGTCAAACGACTTAAAAGAAAATGCAAAAGGTAAATTAGAAAGAAAGAATCTAGATTACATAGTAGGAAACAATATAGTATCTAGCGATTCAGGTTTTGGAAGTGATAATAACAGAGTTATTATTTTTTCAAAAGATGGAGAAGAGGTTTCTTTAGATATAATGAGCAAAAGAGACGTTGCAAAAAATCTATTTGATTTAATCGGAAGAAAGCGCTAAATGCGCTTTTTTCTTTTATGGAAGGTGTTTAAAAAATGAATTTATATGCTGAAGTAGTTATAAATAGTGATGCACAAGAAATAGATAGACCCTTTACTTATAAAGTTTCAAAAGAAGATGAACTTAAAATAAGTGTAGGAGATAGAGTAAGTGTTCACTTTGGAGCTGGAAATAGATTTACAGAAGGCTTTGTTGTAGCTTTAAAAACTGAATATGAAGGTAATTATAAGCTTAAGTATATAAAAAAAATTCTAGACACTAAGCCTATTTTAACTCGTGAAAATCTTTTAACTATAGAATTTTTAAGAAGAAAGACCTTATGTAAATATATTGATGCAATTAGGCTTATGATTCCAAAGGGAATAACAAAAGGCGCTACATTTAAAAAGAAAAATGTTATTAAGTTTAAAGAGGAATTAAATGAAAAGTATAAAAATAATGAAAAATACTTATCTTTAATTAATTTTATAAAAGACAATGATGAATGTTTTTCTAAAGCTGAACTAACTAAAGAACATGGGTTTTCAAGTTATATGATAAATAAATCTATAGAAGAAGGATTTTTAGAAGTTATTCAAACTATAGTAGATAGATATAATAAGAAAACTTATGAAATAGATAAAACAAAAATATTAAATGAAGAGCAATTAAAAGCTGTTAAGGTAGTTTTAAATAGTGAAACTAAAGGAACCTTGATAAAAGGAGTTACAGGCTCTGGTAAAACAGAAGTCTATATGGAACTTGTTCGAGATACTTTAAATAAAGGAAAATCTTGCATAGTTTTAGTTCCTGAAATATCTTTAACTCCACAGATGATTCAAAGATTTAAAGGAAGATTTAAAGAAGAAGTAGCACTTTTTCATAGTAAGCTTTCAGAAGGAGAGAGATTTGATGAGTGGTATAGAGTTAAAAATGGTAAATGTAGACTAGTTATAGGGGCAAGAAGTGCTCTCTTTTTACCGGTGCAAAATTTAGGATTAATTATAGTAGATGAAGAACACGAAAGCAGCTATAAATCAGAGCACAATCCAAAGTATAGCACAAAAGAGGTCTGTGAATTTTTTAGTGAAATTTATAATGCTAAATATGTATTAGGTTCTGCAACGCCGTCTGTTGAAAGTTTTGCAGACGCTATAGTTCAAAAAATAAATTTAGTAGAACTTAAAGAAAGAATAGATAAAAAACCACTTCCTACTATGGAAATTGTGGATATGAGAAAAGAACTTAAAGATAAAAATTTATCTATGTTTAGTAGGAAATTATATAAAAAGATGAAAGAAGCTTTAGAAAGAAAAGAACAAATAATTCTTTTCTTAAATAGAAGAGGCTTTTCTACCTTTATTTCTTGTAGAAGTTGTGGTTATGTTTTTAAATGTCACAAATGTGACATATCTTTGACGTATCATAAGAGTGGATACTTATCTTGTCATTATTGCGGATATGTAGAAAAGGAAAAGAAAGTTTGCCCAAAGTGTGGTAGTAAATACGTGAAATTCTTTGGTGCAGGCACTGAAAAAGTTCAAAATGAAATTAAAAAATATTTTAAAGATGCTAGAGTTTTAAGAATGGATTCAGATACTACTAAAACTAAAGATGCCTACGAAAAAATATATAATTCATTTAAAAATGGTGAAGCTGATATTTTAATAGGTACTCAAATGGTAGCTAAAGGATTCGATTTTAAAAATGTTAGCTTAGTTGGAATACTAGCAGCTGACATGTCATTAAACATGCCAGACTATAGAGCAGCTGAAAGAACATATGATTTAGTTACTCAAGTTTCAGGAAGAGCTGGAAGAGGGGAAACTAAAGGTGAAGTTGTAATTCAAAGTTACACTCCAAATCATCCAAGTTTAAAATATGCCGTAGATAATAATTATACTGATATGTTTAAGGAAGAAATAAGAATTAGGAAATTGATGTGTTATCCGCCTTTTGGTAAAATAGTATTGATTAGAGGTTTATCTAAAAATGAAAAAAAGCTAAAAGACTTTATGGAAAACACAAAAGATAAGATAGAAGGATTAATAAGTGAAGGCGCTTACTTACTCGGCCCTACACCTTGTGTAGTCAAAAAGGTAAGAGATATGTTTAGATATCAGATTATGATTAAAGGTAACGTAAATGATAACGAACTTTTAAATATAAGAAATAGCCTTTATGATTTAAATAAGAGTGTATATAATGAAATAAGAATAAATATTGATATTAATCCAAATAATTTATTATAGGAGGCATAAAAATGGCAATTAGAAATATTAGGAAAAAAGGCGACGATGTTTTAAGAAAAAAAAGCAAAGTTGTTACAGAATTAGATAAAAGAACTTTAACTTTAATTAAAGATATGGTAGAAACTATGTATGAAGCTGATGGAGTTGGCCTTGCTGCACCTCAAGTTGGAATACTTAAAAGAGTATTTGTTATAGATGTATACGACGGAGAAGGTCCTAGAGTATTTATAAATCCTGAGATAATAGACCTTAAAGGCTCTCAAGTTGGAGAAGAAGGATGCTTAAGTTGTCCTGGTGAGGCTGAAGATGTAGATAGAGCTATGTATGTAAAAGTTAAAGCTATTAATGAAAAAGGTGAAGAATTTATCCTTGAAGCTGAAGAACTTTTAGCTAGAGCAATTCAACACGAAAATGACCACTTAGATGGGATTTTATTTATAGATAAAGCAATTTAATATAGAGAGGAGAAAAGTTAGATGAAGATAGTTTTTATGGGAACTCCAGATTTTGCAGTTCCATCACTAAAAGCACTAATTGAGAAGTATGGCGTAGAATGTGTATTTACTCAACCTGACAAAAGACAAGGTAGAGGTAAAAAGATAGCTTATTCTCCAGTTAAAGAAGAAGCATTAAAGCATGACATCGAAGTAATTCAACCTATAAAGCTTAAAGATGAAAAAGAAATGATTAAAAATCTTAAAGATTTAGAACCTGACTTTATAATAGTAGTTGCATTTGGTCAAATTTTAACTAAAGAAGTTTTAGATATACCAAAATACGGTTGTATAAATCTTCACGGTTCAATTTTACCAATGTATAGGGGAGCAGCTCCTATAAACTGGGCTATTATTAATGGTGAAAAGGTATCTGGTAACACAACTATGCTTATGGATGTAGGACTTGATACAGGTGATATGTTACTTAAAGATGAAGTAGAGATTACAGATGATATGACAGCTGGTGAACTTTACGAAATCCTAAAAGATAGGGGAGCTAATCTTTTAATTCAAACTATTGAAGGATTAGTTAATGGAACTATAGAAAGAGAAAAGCAAACAGATGAAACTTTCTATGCTAAAATGCTAAATAAAGATATGGCAAAGATAGATTGGTCTAAGAGTGCAAAAGATATAAAAAATCTTATAAGAGGTTTAAATCCTTGGCCTGTAGCCTTTACTAATTACGAAGATAAAGTTATGAAAATATACGAATCAGAAGTAAAAGATACTAAAGGAAACGTAGAAGCTGGTACTATTTTAAAAGTATCAAAAGAAGGGATTTTAGTCTCTTGTGGAGAAGGAAGCCTTTTAATTAAAAGGATCCAATTTCCAGGAAAGAAAGCACTTACTGTTAAAGAATATTTAAATGGTTATAAGATAGAAGAGGGAACTACTTTAAAATAAGAGGATTTAATATTCTAAATATGAAAAGAGGTAATTCGTATGTACTATCCATTTTATTTTGATAAGACTATTTTAATTTTAATTCCGGCTATTTTAGTTACTATCTATGCACAAGGGAAAATTAGTTCAACTTACAACAAGTATAGGAGAATTGGAATTAGAAATGGCTACACTGGGGCTTCTGTCGCTAGAATGATTCTTGATAATTCAGGTTTATCATATGTTAAAATAGAAATGATAAATAGAGAACTAGGTGACCACTATGATCCAAGAGACAAAGTTTTAAGGCTGTCACCAGATGTTTATAATGGAAATACAATTGCAGCTGCAGGTATTGCGGCACATGAAGTAGGCCATGCGATACAAGATTCAAAAAGTTATGGACCATTAGTACTTAGAAATACAATAGTTCCTATAGTTAATTTAGGTTCAAACCTTTCTTGGATACTATTAATAATAGGTTTAGTACTTGGTAATAGTCTTTTTATTAATCTTGGTATAATATTTTTCTCAGGGGCAGTTATTTTTCAACTAGTAACATTACCAGTTGAATTTAATGCATCAAATAGAGCTTTAAAAATATTAAGTAGTATGAATATTTTATATAGCGATGAACTAGATGGTGCAAAAAAAGTATTAAAGTCAGCAGCACTTACTTATATTGCAGCAGCTTTAATGGCTATTTCTCAACTAATAAGACTTATTGCAATTAGTAAGAGAGAATAATATAATTAAATAAAAACTGAAAGAAGAGGTAATATATGAATAGTAGAAGCGTAGCTATAGAAATACTAAATAGAGTTTTAAACGAAGGAGCGTATTCAAACATAGCACTTTCAAACGAACTAAATAAATGCGAGTTAAACGATAAAGATAAAGCTTTAGTAACTGAGATAGTTTATGGAACATTAAGAAGAAAAAAGACTTTAGATACAATAATAGCTTCTTTTGTTAAAGATATAAAAATAATGGATAGAACTATTTTAAATATTTTAAGAGTAGCAATTTATCAAATGAGATTTTTAGATAAAGTTCCAGGTTATGCAGCTTGTAATGAAGCTGTTGAAGAAGCTAAAAAAGTTTCAGAAGAAGATAGTAAGCTTGTAAATGGAATCTTAAGAAATTATGTTAAAAAAGAAGATAACTTAGGAATCAAATTCCAAAATAGAATATACGAACTAGCTTACAATTATTCATTCCAACCTTGGATGATTAGAATGCTTATTAAACAATACGGAGAAGAAAAAACAATTCAAATAATGGATGGTTTAAATCAAACTCCTAGCGTAACAGTTAGAGTTAATAGCTTAAAAGCTGATTTTGATGAGGTATTTGATAAGTTAGAAGAATTAGGATATGAAGTTGAAGAGGGAGATATAGCACCAGAAGCTATAACTATAAGAGGCGGAAGTTCTCTTGATAAGAATATGCTTTTCGAAGAAGGAAAGATAACAGTTCAAGACGAGAGTGCAATGCTTGTAGCACCACTTTTAGACCTGCAAGATGGAGAAACAGTATTAGACCTTTGTAGTGCACCAGGTGGAAAAACTACTCATATCTCAGAAATATTAAATAACACAGGAAAAGTTTATGCATTTGACTTACACGAAAGTAAATTAAACTTAGTTAAAGAAAATTGTGATAGACTTGGAATTACTAACGTAGAATTAAATCAAATGGATGCTACTAAATTAGATAGCAAATACGTAGCTATGGCAGATAAAGTTTTAATAGACGTTCCTTGTTCAGGACTTGGAATAGCTAGAAGAAAGCCAGAAATTAAATGGAATAAAACTAGAGAAGAGCTTAAAGAATTAGTTCAAATTCAAAGAAGAATAATGGAAAATGCTTGGGAGTATTTAAGAAAAGGTGGTACAATGGTTTACTCAACTTGTACTTTAAACATAGAAGAAAACGAAGAAAATATAAGATGGTTCCTAGATAAACATAGAGACTGTGAAATAGAAAGAGTCTTCGTTGGAAGAGGAAACAACCTAAAATACTCATTAGAAGGTATGCTAACTATTATGCCAAACGAATATATGGATGGTTTCTTTATGGCTAAATTAACAAAAAGAAAATAGGTGCAAAGATGAAAAATATATTAGATTTAACTTTAGAAGAATTTACAGAATGGTTAAAGGCTAATGGAGAAAGTGGATTTAGAGGAAAACAAGTTTTTTCTTGGATTTATAAAGAAGTTTGGAATTTCGATGAAATGAAAAATATTCCTAAAACTTTAAAAGAAAAACTTAAAGAAAATTTTAAAATATCTATTCCTAAAATTGTAGAAGCGTACGAATCAAAACTAGATGGAACTATAAAATTACTTCTAGCATTAGAAGATGGTAACATCATAGAAACTGTTATTATGAAATATAAACATGGTAATAGCATTTGTGTTTCTACTCAAATAGGTTGCAGAATGGGTTGTAAATTCTGCGCTTCAACTATAGATGGAAGAGTTAGAAACATGAGTTCTGGTGAAATATTATCAGAAGTTATGGTCGCTCAAAAATATATAGGCGAAAGAATTTCAAATATTGTATTAATGGGTTCTGGTGAACCTTTAGATAACTATGACAACGTAATTAAGTTCTTAAGAGAAGTAAATGCTGAATATGGATTAAACATAGGGCAAAGACATATAACGCTATCAACTTGTGGTTTAGTCCCTGAGATTTACAAATTAGCAGATGAGGATATGCAAGTAACTCTTGCTATCTCTCTTCATGCTTTTAGTGATGAAAAGAGAAAAGAAATAATGCCAATTGCAAATAAATACTCAATAAAAGAGATTTTAGACGCTTGTGATTATTTCATTAACAAAACAAAAAGAAGAATAACATTTGAATACTCTTTAGTAAAAGATGTGAATGATTCTAAAGAAGATAGTAAATCACTTGGAAAATTATTAAAGGGAATCTTATGCCACGTAAATTTAATTCCAGTAAATGAAGTTAAAGAAAACTCGTTTAAAAGATCTTCTGCAAAGGCAATTGAAGTGTTTGCTGAAACTTTAAAAGGATGTGGCGTTGAAACGACTGTAAGAAGAGAAATGGGAAGCGATATTGACTCAGCTTGTGGTCAGTTAAGGAGAAGTTATTTAAAATCCCAAGATTAAGGGGGAGAAGGTTTAGCATGTTAGGTTTAAGAAGTGACGTAGGATGTAAAAGAAAATTAAACGAAGATTTTTTAGGATATTCTTTAAATGATGAATACTCGTTATATATAGTATGTGACGGTATGGGAGGTCATAACGCAGGTGAAGTTGCAAGTGAACTTGCAGTTAGCGTTATAAAAGATTTTGTTAAAAACAATATCGATAATTTAAAGAAAGATGTCTTAAAAAAAGCTATAGAAGAAGCTAACAATAAAATTTGTGAATTCTCTAGCAATAGTGAAATTTTATCAGGTATGGGAACTACAGTAGTTGCAGCTTTAATTTATGAAGATAATATTTTAATTGCAAATGTAGGTGATAGTGTGTGCTTTGGAATAAATACTGAAAAAATTAATAAACTTACAAAGGACCACTCTTTAGTTCAACAGTTAGTGGATGCTGGAACTATTTCAGAAGTTCAAGCTAGAAATCACCCAAACAAAAATATTATAACTAGGGCACTTGGAACTAGCGATGAAGTTGTTGTAGATATTTTTGAATTTAATAAAGGCGAGTATGATAAATATTTATTATGCTCTGATGGATTAACAAATGAAATTTCAGAATATGAAATTTTTGATATACTAAAAGAAGAAAATGATTATACTGCTTCTTGTGATAAACTTGTAAAACTTGCAAAAGATCATGGAGGCAGAGATAATATAACAGTTATATTGTTTGGAGGAGAGAAAGTATGAATGGGGAAATACTAGGAGGTAGATATGAACTGCTTGAAAAAGTAGGCGAAGGCGGAATGGCTGTTGTCTACAAGGCTAGATGTAATAAACTTAATAGGTTTGTAGCAGTTAAAATTTTGAAAAGTGAATATAACGATAATGAAGATATAGTTGATAAATTCAAAAAAGAAGCAACAGCTATAGCAACACTTTCAGATAATAACATAGTTAACGTTTTAGATGTTGGTTGTCAAGATAACGTAAATTATATTGTTATGGAATTTGTTGACGGAAAAACATTAAAAGATGTTATAGACGACTTTGGAAAAATGAATTACGATACTGCAATTACTATAGCTGTTCAAGTAGCAAGAGCTTTAGACTGTGCTCATAGAAATGGTATTGTTCATAGAGATATTAAACCTCAAAATATCCTTGTGACTGAAAGTGGATTAGTTAAGGTGACTGATTTTGGTATTGCAAAATCTTCAGGTTCTGCAACACTTACAAATACTAGTACAGTTTTAGGTTCAGCACATTATTTTTCTCCAGAGCAAGCTAAAGGAACTTATATCGATAAGAGAACTGATATATATTCTTTAGGTGTTGTTATGTATGAAATGGTTACAGGACAAATGCCTTTTAATGCAGATTCACCGGTAACTATCGCTTTAAAACATATTCAAGAACCACCTGTTCCACCTAAGGAATTAAATCCTAAGGTTCCAGAAAGTTTGAATAAGTTAATCTTAAAATGCATGGAGAAAGATCAAAACAAGAGATATCAAGATGCTAAAGATGTGATAGCAGATCTTCAAAAAATAAAAGAAAATCCAGATATTGTTTTAGGAGCAAAAGCTGTAAATGCAGCAACTACTCAACACACAATAGTTATGGATGCTGTAAATGAAGAGGATTATAAAAATAATAATCCTTTAGATGAAGATGATGATTTCTTCGACGATTATGATGAGTATGAAGACGAAGAAGATGCAGAAGAAGATGCAAAAGAAGATGAAGATGACTACGAAAAAAGAGAAAAAAATAGCATAAAGAAAATTATCATAGGGATAGTTGTTGCTGTAGTTATCCTAGCTGTAGGAGCTGGAGGCTTCTTTGCACTTAGCAAAATGAGTAAGCCAAAAGATGTAAAATTACCTAATTTTGTAGGTATGAAAATCGATGATGCTCAAGTAGAAGCTAAAAAATACGATTTAACTTTAGATATCAAAAAAGAAAACAGCGGTAAAGAAGAGGGAACTGTTTTAAATATGGACCCTAAAGCTGGAGATACAGTAAAAGAAGGTAGTACAGTTAAAGTTACTGTAAGTGCCGGTAAGAAAAAGGTTGAAGTTCCAAATGTAGTTGAAGAAAGTCTAGAGGACGCTAAAGCTATATTAAAGAGCAAAGGACTTACAAACATAAGTGTAAGTGAAGAGTATAGCAGTTCTTATGGTGCTGGCACTGTTATGAGTCAAAACCCATCAAAGGGTCAAGAAGTAACAGAAGATACAGATATAACTCTAACAGTTAGTAAAGGACCTGAAATCAAAAAGGTTACTGTACCTAATGTAGTTGGCTCTTCTAAAGATTCAGCTATAGAACAGTTAAATGGAGCTAACTTAAAGGTAAATATAGAAACAGTAGATGCTTCATCAGAAGATCAAGTTGGTAAAGTAACATCTATTAGCCCAGGTGCTGGTGCAACAGTTAATGAAGGAAGTACTGTAACTATTAGAGTTGCAGGAGGAGAATTTGTTTCTGTACCTAGTGTTTCAGGTGAAACTCAAGATGCTGCTACAACAGCTATAAGAAACGTTGGTTTAAATGTTTCAGTTGAAACAAAAGACGTAACAGATGAATCTCAAAATGGTAAAGTTCTAAGCTTTACTCCAGGTGCTGGTAGCAAGGTTAAAAAAGGAACAACAGTTACTATTTATGTAGGTAAATATGTAGCACCAACACCACCACCAACACCAGAAGGTGGCGGAGATAGTCAAGGAGACAAAGATAAAGCTAAACCAGATGGCTCAGCAGCTGGTGGAACAAATAACGGTCAAACTCAACCTAAACAATAAATAAGAGAGTGTCTTTTAAGGCACTCTTTTTATTTTGCATAAGATTATATTTTACAATATAGATTTTAAAATATTAAGGGTTCACAAATTTCTAAATAGGGAGCATTCAAAAGCTATTTGAATTTGGAGAAATAAATTAGGATTTAAACTACTTGCAAAAAATTATCAAAAGTGGTTATATTAAAAGAGATAAGAAAAGCTTAACATTAGATAAAAAATTATAATAAAAATTCGGAGGGATTATGAAGGGAAAAATTATTAAAGGAATAGGTGGATTTTATTACATCAAAACTGATGAGGGTGTAATAGAATGTAAAGCACGTGGAAAGTTTAGGCACAAATCTTTAAAACCTATGGTTGGAGATAACGTAGAAATTAAAATAGAAAACGGAAAAGGTGTTATTGAAGATATAGAAGAAAGAAATTCTGAACTTTTTAGGCCTACTGTAGCAAACGTTACTCGAGCATTTGTCGTGTTTGCTATGAAAAATCCAGATATAAATTACGACCTTCTAAATAGATTCTTATTACTTTGCGAAAGTAATAATATTGAAGCGATTGTTTGCTTAAATAAAATGGATTTAGTATCAGAAGAAGAAAGAAAAGAAATAAAAGAAAAGATAAATGAAATAGGATATGAAGTTTTATTTATAAATGCAAAAGAAGGAATTGGAGTAGAGAGTTTAAAAGAAAGATTAGAGGGAAATGTTACTGTTTTATGCGGACCTTCTGGTGCTGGAAAATCTACCCTTATAAACACTCTTACAAATAGAGAGTATATGGAAACTGGTAACGTAAGTGAAAAGATAGGAAGAGGAAAACATACTACAAGGCATAGTGAACTTATAGAAGTAAATGATGGGTATATTGTAGATACTCCTGGGTTTTCAACTCTTGAAGTGAATTTTATAGAAAAAGAAAATTTAAAGTATTACTTCCCAGATTTCGAAAAATTTAATAATGAGTGTAAGTTTAGAGGTTGTATGCATCACAAAGAACCTTCTTGTGCTGTAAAAGATGCAGTAGAAAAAGGGGAAATTAACAAATATAGATATGAGTTTTATTTAAGAACTTTAGAAGAGATAATGAATGGGAGGAAGTATTAATGATTAAGATTGCACCATCAATTTTATCAGCAGATTTTTCAAAACTTGGAGAGGAGATAGAATTACTTCATAAGAGTGATTGTGAGTTTATCCACATAGACGTTATGGATGGGATGTTTGTTCCTAATATAACTTTAGGTGCGCCTATAGTTAAAGCTTTAAGAGGCAAAACTGACAAAGTATTTGATGTTCATCTTATGGTTGAAAATCCAAGTAGATTTATTGATGATTTTGTAGATGCTGGAGCTGATATAATTACAATTCACTACGAGGCTGAAAAGCATATAGATAGAGCTATTTCATACATAAAAAGTAAGGGAGTTAAAGCAGCTATTGCATTAAATCCTGGAACTCCAGTTTGTTTTATTAAAGATTTAATTAAAAAATTAGATATGGTTCTTATAATGAGTGTTAACCCAGGTTTTGGTGGACAAAGCTTTATAGATTATTCATTAGATAAGGTTAAAGAGGTAGACGCTTTAAGAAAAGAATTTAATAAAGATTTAATTATACAAATAGACGGAGGAGTAGGTTTAGATAACATAAAAACAGTTAGAGAAGCTGGGGTAGATGTTGCTGTTGCAGGTTCAGCTGTTTATAAAGGGCTAAAGGTAATTGAAAACATAAAGGAGCTAAAGGAGAGAGCTTAAAATGAAAGCTATCATAGTTAGTGGGGGAACCCCTCCTAGTAAAGAATTATTAAAATCTTACTTAGAAGAAGGCGATTTTTTAATTGCAGCAGATAGTGGGATGAATTCTCTTTATGATTATAATATTATACCAAACCTTATACTTGGGGATTTTGACTCATCAAAAAAAGAAGCGTTAAACTTTTTTAAAGATAATGGAGTCGAAACTTTAAGTTTTAATAGTGATAAAGATTATACAGATACTCATTTAGCTTATATAAAAGCAAAGGAGAGAGGTATAAAGGATATAATTATGCTTGGTGTAACTGGCACTAGATTAGATCATTCTTTAGGTAATATTGGATTGTTTTTAAATTCTTTAGAAGATGGTATAAATCTAAAAATAATAGATGATAATAACATTATGTATGTAGTAGATAAGAAGTCTACTATAAAAAGGGTTAATGATAGAGTCCTTTCTTTTCACGCTTTAAGTGACGAGGTAAAAGGTTTTACTATAACTAATGCTAAGTATAAATTAAATAATTACGATATGAAACTATTTGAACCTAGAGCTATTTGTAATGAATTTCTAGATGGAGATGTTACTATAGACTTTAAATCAGGTAAAATTTTAATAATTTTATCAAAAGATTAGAAAAAGTAGTCACCAATTTCTATTTTGCTGCATATATATAGTAGTAATTAGAAATTGGTTTTTATTTTAGGAGGGAATATGAGAATAGTAGCAATCAAATTACCAAGATGCATTTCAAGAATTATTAGATTTTTTAGAAGAAGTAAGTAATATTATACATAAAGTTGTATAAAACAAAAAAAATGCATAAGCTGTCGCTTTGCATTTTTTTTATTTGAACTATATTGCTCTTTCAACCTTACCAGATCTTAAACATCTAGTACAAACGTGAACTCTTTTTGGCGTTCCGTTAACTAAAGCCTTAACTTTTTTTATGTTAGGTGCCCAAGTTCTCTTTGATTGTCTGTGTGAGTGGCTGTACTGTACTCCAGATACTACACCTTTATTACAAATTTCGCATCTTCTTGCCATGTGAAAACACCTCCTTGTTAGTGAAGATAAATCTCTTCAATAGGACAGAATTCATTTTAACATAATAAGTAGCGTATTTGCAAGGGAAAATTTAAAAAAAATATATAAATATTATTATATATGTTAGATAAATCTTGAATTAAAGTCGTAACTAATATAAAATGTATTTATGAAATAAGTTGAGGAGGAATTTAAATGGTAGGATTTTCAAGAGAAAATGGAAAGATTCACTACTCAAATGAAGTTTTAGCTAAGATTGTTGGTTTATCAACAATGGAATGCTATGGGGTAGTAGGTATGGTTTCAAAAAACGCTGCCGAAGGACTTTGGGAATTAATTAGAGTAGAAAACCTTAGCAAAGGAGTAAAGATAGATCTAACTGAGGATGATAAATTAAATATAGAATTATTTGTTATGGTAGAATACGGAACAAAGATATCTGTAATCGCAAATAACATAATTCAAAAAGTAAGATATAATGTTGAAAACTATACTGGATTAAAGGTTGCATCAATTTCAGTAAATGTTCAAGCGGTTAGAGTCTAGGAGGTAAACAATGGAATATAGTATGATAAACGGGCAACATTTTTATAATATGGTAGTTAACGGAAGTAACAGACTTGCAGAACAAAGCGATTTCGTTAATGCATTAAATGTTTTCCCAGTACCTGATGGAGATACAGGCACAAATATGTCAATGACATTTAAAGCTGCCGTTAAGGAAATCGAAGGAATAAATTCAAAATCAATTGGCGAAGTTTCTAAGAAATTAGCTAAAGGTGCTCTAATGGGAGCTAGAGGTAACTCAGGAGTTATCCTTTCACAAATCCTAAGAGGTATCTCAAAAGGATTACAAGGTAAAGATGAAGTTAATGCAAAAGATTTTACTATAGCTTTAAGAGAAGGTTCAGAAGCTGCATACAAAGCAGTTATGAGACCTACAGAAGGGACTATACTTTCAGTAATTAGAGCTACTGCAGAATCAGCGGAAGCTTCAAAAGCTGAAGATGTTTCAGTTTTATTAAAAGAAGCAACTGAAGGCGCAAAAGTTATGCTAGATAAAACACCAGACCTTTTACCTGCTTTAAAGAAAGCTAAAGTAGTAGATTCAGGTGGAATGGGTCTTTATATTATCTTAAAAGGTATGCTTGAAGCTTTAGAAGAAGGAATAATTGCAGAAGTTAAAGATATTGCAATCGGTCAAGGTGGAGGTGCTAATACTGGTGCTAAAGCTACAGCTGATGAAGATATTAAATTCGGTTATTGTACTGAATTTATTATACTAGGCGATGCAGCTAAAGCTAAAGAATTCCAAGGGAAGATTGAATCTTTAGGAGATTCTATGATAGTTGTAGGATACGAAGATGTTATTAAATGTCACATCCACACAAACGACCCTGGAAAAGTTTTATCAAATGCAGTTTTATTTGGAGAATTATCTAAAATTAAAATTGATAATATGAGAGAAGAACATAGAGAACTTTTAATGAACCAACAAGAAGAAGGTGCAGTTGAAGTATCTGAGGAAGCAGAAGCTAAAAAATACGGATTTGTAACAGTTGCTATGGGTAATGGTATTACAAACATATTTAAAGACCTTGGAGTAGACTATGTAATTGAAGGTGGTCAAACTATGAACCCTTCAACTCAAGATATATTAGATTGTATAGATAAAATAAATGCAGAAAATATATTTGTTTTACCTAACAATAAAAATATAATTATGGCTGCAACTCAAGCTAGAGAAATATCAGATAAAAATGTTATTGTTATAGAAACAAAAACTATACCTCAAGGTATAACTTGTTTATCAATGTTTAACAGAGACGCTGATGTAGAAACTAACGAACAAGAATTAAATGAATTAATCGAAATGGTAAAAACAGGTTCAGTAACTTACGCAGTAAGAGATACTGAAATGGATGGAATTGAAATACTTGAAGGTAATATGCTTGGTCTTGTTGAAGGCAAGATAAAAGAAGTTGGAGAAGACAAGTTTGAAGTTGCTAAAAAAGTATTAGACAATATGGTTTCAGACGATAGTGAACTTATAACTATATTCTATGGAGCTGATGTTTCAGAAGAAGAAGCTAATAAGTTTGTAGAAGAAGTTGAAGAAGCACACGAAGATTGTGATGTTCAACTTTATAAAGGGGATCAACCTTTATATTACTTCTTAATGTCAGTGGAATAATATCATTTAACATAATATTAAAAAGCGCCTAAAGTTTAGGTGCTTTTTATTTTGAAAAGAGGTGAATTATGAATATATATAGTAGTATTAGTGAATTAAAGGGAGTAGGGCCTAAATCTATAGAAAAATTAAATAAAATCGGAATATTTAATATATTAGACCTTTTGGTTTATTTTCCTAGAGATTATGAGTTTATAAATGGTAATATTCCTTTTGAAGATATAGAAAGTGAAGAAAAACAGATTTTAAGGTGCAGGGTAAAAAGAATCAAAGGAGATATGAGAACAAAAACTCGTAAAGTTATAACGACTATAGAATTTGAGTATTTAGGTCATATTGTAAATGGAAAGTGGTTTAATCAATCCTATATTAAAACTAAGTTTAAAATAGGCGAAGAATATAACCTTTTAGGGAAATTTAAAAAGGTTTCTAATTCTTTAGAAGTTACTAATCCTATAATAAGTTCTAACGCAGCTTTAAAAAGTGAGATTATACCTAAATATCCTTTAAAGGGAGATGTAACTAATAACTTTATAGTAAAGCTTGTAGGGTTAGTTTTAGATAATTTTAAGATAAATGAAATTTTACCAAAAGATATTTTAGATAAATATAACTTAGTAGATTTTGATGAAGCTATCCGTGAGATTCATTTTCCAGGAGATAGACAAAGGTTAGAAAAATCTATTACAAGATTAAAGTTTCAAGAATTATTTACATATTCAATGAAATTATTGCTTCTTAAAGAACAAAAGAGGCTTAAAAATGGTATAGGGTTTAATTGGACAGATGAACTTAATGATTTAAGAGAGTCTTTACCTTTTTCTCTTACTAATGCACAAGCTAAAGTAGTTAGAGCTATTTTAAAAGATCAAAAGTCAAGTTACCCTATGAATAGATTAGTGCAAGGAGATGTAGGGAGCGGAAAAACAATAGTTGCATTAATTGCTATTTTTAATGCCTATAAAAATGGATTTCAATCAGCTTTTATGGCACCTACGGAAATACTTGCAACTCAGCATTATCTAGAAGCTAAAAATATATTTGAATCTTTTAATATAGATATAGAACTTTTAACAGGAAGCACGACTAAAAAAGAGAAAACTAGAATTAAAGATAAGATAAGAGAAGGTAATCCTTTAGTTGTTATAGGAACTCACGCACTTATTCAAGATGATGTTGAATTTTCTAATTTAGGTTTAGTTATTACAGATGAGCAACATAGATTTGGTGTAGAACAAAGAAGTAAACTTATTAACAAAGGAAAACAAGCTGATACTTTAGTTATGACAGCAACACCAATTCCAAGAACCTTAGCTTTATATGTATATTCTGATTTAGATATTTCAGCTATAGATGAACTTCCACCTGGAAGAAAGAAAATTGATACTAAGTTCTTTTTAGAAGATCAAAGAGATTTAGCCTACAGATTAGCATTAGATGAAATAAATAAGGGAAGGCAAGCTTATATTGTTTGTCCTTTAATTGAAGATAACGAAAAAATGGAACTTAATTCTGTAGAAAATGTTTATGATAGTTTAAGTAATGGTATTTTAAAAGGAATTCAAATAGAATACCTTCATGGGAAAATGAAAGCAAAAGAAAAAGATGATATAATAAACAGATTTAAATCAGGCGAAACTAAAGTTATAATTTCAACTACAGTAATAGAGGTTGGGGTAAATGTACCTAATGCAACTCTTATGATAGTTGAAAATGCTGAAAGGTTTGGCTTAGCTCAGCTTCATCAGCTAAGAGGAAGAGTTGGAAGGGGAGAATTTGAATCTTATTGTATTTTAATTGCGAAAGCAAAGAGTAACACAACTAAAAAAAGGATGGAAATTCTTTGTGAATCTACAGACGGATTTTATATATCAGAACAAGATTTAAAGCTTAGAGGCTCAGGGGAGCTTTTTGGAATAAGGCAAAGTGGTGATGCTGGATTTATATTAGCAGACCTTTATGATGATATGAAAATATTAATTAGCGCAAGAAGTGAAGCTGGTAGAGTTTTATCTAGTGAAGACGGTAGAAATAAAAGGCTTGTAGAAGAAATAAAATCTAGTCTTTTAAAGAGTAGTAAATACATTTGCTTTAATTAGAATTAATATATAGTTAATTGTATAAAAACAAGGAATATGATAAAATATTCAGTAATAATGTAAATATAGGAGGATGAACCTTTGAGAATTATAGCGGGAAAGGCAAGAGGACGTAAATTATTATCACCAGAAACTTATGAAACAAGACCTACTTTAGATAGAGTTAAAGAGTCTATGTTTAGTGTTATTCAAATGAATGTTCCTGATGCTACAGTAATAGATGTATTTGCAGGTACTGGCAGTTTAGGTTTAGAAGCTGCAAGTAGAGGTGCAAAAGAAGTTCACCTAGTAGATAAAAGTAAGGTTACGTATCCTCTACTAAAGAAGAATGTAGAAAACTTAAAATTCAATGACTTTTGTTATACATACAATAGCGATGCTTATGATGTTTTAAGACTTTTAAATAAAAAAGGTAAAAAGTTTGATTTAGTTTTTATAGACCCACCATACTGTAGAGAAATGATTCCAGAAGCTTTAAAGATTATTGAAGAAAACAATATGCTTACAGAAGATGGACTTATAGTAACTAAAATAGATAGTATTGAAGAAATTTACGAAGGATACAAAAGTATAGAATGTGTTAGAAGTAAGAGATATGGAAACACTACTATATGCTTGTATAAGATAAAAGGGGGAGAATAAGATGAAAGTTGCTGTTTATCCAGGTAGCTTTGACCCCATAACAAATGGCCATTTAGATATAATTAAAAGAGGAGCAAAGGTATTTGATAAAATAGTTGTTGCTGTTTTAATTAATATTGATAAAAAAGGTTTATTTACACCAGAGGAGCGAGTTAAACTTATAGAAAAAGCAGTTTGTGATATGGATAATGTTGAAGTTGTAAGTTTTAATGGTCTTTTAATTGATCTTTTAAAAGAGAGAAATTCAAGGGTTGTACTTAAAGGATTAAGAGCTGTTTCGGACTTTGAATACGAAATGCAAATGGCACTTATGAATAATAAATTAGACTCTGAAATAGAAACTGTATTTATGATGACTGCAGCTGAAAATTCATTTTTAAGTTCATCATCAGTTAAGCAGGTTGCAAAATTTGGAGGAAGTATAGAAGGGTTAGTTCCTGATTGTATAATTGAAGATATTATAAATCAGATAAAAAGATAAGGGGGATTATTTATGGAGAAAACAAAAAGTGATACACTTGATTTATTAGAGTATTTACAAGATATAGTTGACAATGCACAAAAGGTTCCTATGACTGGGAAATCTATGATAGATAAAAGAGAAGTTCTTGAAATTATTGATGATATAATAAATGGTTTACCTGATGAAATTAAAACAGCACAATGGGTTGTATCAGAAAAAGATAGGATTTTAAGTGAAGCAAAAAAAGAATACGAAAATGTTAAGCTTGAAACAAAAGAACTTATGAGACAAAATGTTGAAAATCACGATTATGTTAGGGAAGCTAAAATACGTGCACAAGAAATAATAGCAGGAGCTAAAAGGGAAGCTAAAGCTATTAGAGTAGGGTCAAGAGACTATGCAGATGAAATTTTAAGCGACTTAGATAGAGAACTTGAAAAGAAAAAAATAGAGCTAATAGAAGCTCTACAAGAAAGTTTTACAAAGGTTGCTCAAGATATAGATGGTACGTTAGAAGGTGCTAGCGGTACTGTACGTGAAAATATTAGAGAATTAAGAACTATGAAATAAATTCTTAAATTTTACAATGAAAAATGGAATTAGTAAAATAATTAAAGCTACAGGTATTAAATTATAAATACTTGTGGCTTTTTCTAATTTACCGCTAAAAACTTCTTCAGATATAAAAACAAATTTTGAAAGTGAGAAACTTATAATAAAACTAATGATTCCTTGAATCAATTTACTACATAAAAATTTAAATGTTTTAATATTATACTTACTTGTAAAAGAAGAGGTTTGTGCAATTATTGAAAGTCCAGAAAAAGCTAAAAAGAAACTTATAAGTCCAAGTTTTAAATGGATATCAAAATTGCTATTAGAAGCTATATTACAGCCGTTAGTCATTTCAATACTACCTAGAAAAAAACTATACAGAATATTTTCTTTTAAGTTTAAAAAAGATTCTATCTTATTAAAAATATTTATAATAAAGTCAGAGTTTTTAAAAAAAGAAATAAAAACTGAAAAAGCAACAACATATCCTGAAACTGTCACTGTAGTTTTAATGCTATTATTAATAGCTGTATCCATAGCACGACCAAAGTTAACTTTTCTATAAATAACTTTCTCTTGTTTTGTATAAGTATATTTGAAATTTTTAGGTCTTGTAAAAAGCCCTATTAAAAATAATGAAAAGTAATTAGAAATCAAAAGAAAATATCCATAGCTTATATTATTTAATAAACTTGCACCTATTGCCCCTATTATAAATATAGGTCCAGCATTTGAGGCTATTTTTAAAAGTCTATTATATTCTTTAAAATTAATATGTCCTAAAGAATATAGGTCGGTTGAGTATTTTGCTCCTAAAGGATAACCACAAAGCATACTAGCTGCAATTGGGAATGCGCAAGCTTTGCTTAAGCCTAAAGGTCTACAGATTATAGGCCCAAGAATTCTTGAATATATCTCAATACCATCATATAAAATCAACAAATTACATATAACAGAAAATGTAAATATAGTAGGAATAATAGATTTAAAGCAAAGTTTAATACCTTCTATACAAGCTTCTAATGAATTTTCAATATTTAAACTGAAAATTATAATAAGTATAGTTATAAAAATACAAAAAATTATATTTTTATTTATTTTAATATTTTTAAGTAAAATAAATCCAATGAAAATCAAAACTAAAGATAAAATAAAAATACTATTCATGAAATAACCCTCCATCAATAGTATTTATATGTGCAGATTTTATATTAAATTACAAAAGGACTCTTTAAATAATCTTCATTAGGTGAAATAGATTTATTTAAAATAGAATAAGCAGCTGTTCCTAAAAGATCTAGTTTTAATGATTCGTTTTGAATTTTTTTTGGAAGCTTTGTTATTATTTCTATATCAGAATTGTTTTTGATTTCTCTTAAAATCTTTGCACCTATTTTATTAAAAGCTAAAACTCTTACATAAGGTTTAAAATCAGTTCTAATTTTTTCTGCATCATATCTATTAAGTCCTATATATATTGAAGTTAATATTCTATTTATTCTTGTAAAAGTATATCTTTTGCTTTTTATATTCATAATAAAATCATAATAAGATTTTGAGTTTTTTATTTCTTTTAAGATTTTATTTTGAAGACCTTCTGAAAGGTCAGATATTTTATTAAAAGACTCATTTGAAGTTAAAAGTTTATATTTAATATAATCAAACATTGAATCTTCAAAAGTAAAGCTATAATCTTCTAAATTTAAATTATTAAAAAATTCAAAGCTAACATCTGTTAAACTATCTTTTATTTCGTTTAAAGAGCATTTTTCTTTAAGAGAGTTTCTTATAGATGTAGCAGATGATAAACCTTCAAGAGATAGTGAAGTATCGTTATAATTTGAACCTGTTCTCTTAAGGGTAACTGGTTTTATATTACTATTTAATTTATATAGAGCTTTAATATATTCAATTCCTAAAATATTATTTGAGTTATTTAAAAGGTAAGTTAAATCCTTTAAATCATCTATATTTTCTAAAGCATTTTCACGTGCTTTATGAAAAGGTAAACCGGTTTTTAGTTCTTCTTTTAATTTTGACTTATATAAATCACTTTCAAAAGCTAAATTAAAGGCAAGTTTTTTTAAAGAAGATATATCACCGCATTCGCTACCAAAATATAGTGAGTTTACTACATTTGTATCATTTAATATTTTAACAGCGCCAAAAGCAAAGGTTTCAGCGGAAGCTAAAGAATATATTAAAGGTAATTCTATTACAAGGTCAACTCCGTTTAAAACTGCAATTTTAGCTCTGTTCCATTTGTCGATAATTGCAGGGCCACCTCGTTGCATAAAGTTACCGCTCATTATGCATATTACTCCATCAGATTCCGTATCTTTTATGCTTTTTTCTAGGTGCAATTTATGACCTTTGTGAAAAGGATTATATTCAGTTATTATACCGGTTATGTTCAAGGCAAAAACCTCCTATTAATTATAATTTATAAGTATATCATATATAAAAAAACATGTATACAAATATAAATTTTCAGAATATTTAAAGTATTTGGAATCTACCGAATTTAATAATATAGGGCATTTTTAAGGAATTAAGGTTGAAAAAAATCAGTGTTTAGAGGTATAGTATATATGGAGATACATTTGGTCTTTTTGAAAGGAGAAATGAACATGGAACTTATGAACAAAATATGGGAAGCTGCTAAAGCTGACAAAAGAAAAATCGTTTTACCAGAAGGTGACGAGGAGAGAACAGTAGTAGCTGCCAAAAAAATTGTAGATGAAGGTATAGCTCTACCTATATTAGTAGGTAATAGAGATAGTATATTAAGTCAAGCAAAAAAACAAGGTGTTGATTTAGAGGGAGTAGAGATTATAGATCCAGAAACTTCACCAAAACTTGATGAATACATAGAAGCTTTCTATGAGTTAAGAAAAAACAAAGGAATGACAATAGAAAAAGCTGACAAAATAGTTAGAGACCCACTTTATTTTGGAACAATGATGGTTAAATTAGACCACGCTGATGGATTAGTATCAGGTGCAGTTCATACAACTGGAGATCTTTTAAGACCAGGATTACAAATAATAAAAACAGCACCAGGAGTTTCTGTAGTATCAAGCTTCTTCATAATGCTTGTACCAGGATCACAATACGGTGAAGATGGAATGTTATTATTCTCAGATTGCGCTGTAAATCCAAACCCAAACTCAGATCAATTAGCAGCTATAGCTATAGCTACAGCAGAAACAGCTAAAAATCTTTGTAAGATGGATCCAAAGGTTGCAATGCTTTCATTCTCAACTATGGGAAGTGCAGACCATGAACTAGTTGATAAAGTTAGAAAAGCAACTGAAAAAGCTAAGGAATTAAGACCAGATTTAGATATAGATGGAGAAATTCAATTAGACGCTGCTATAGTTTCTAAAGTAGCATCTCAAAAAGCTCCAAACAGTAAAGTTGCAGGTAGTGCAAACGTACTAGTATTCCCTGATTTACAAGCAGGAAATATAGGTTATAAATTAGTTCAAAGATTTGCAAATGCAGAAGCTATAGGACCAGTATGTCAAGGATTTGCAAAGCCAATTAATGACCTATCAAGAGGATGTAGTACAGACGATATAGTAAAAGTTGTAGCAATAACAGCCGTTCAAGCTCAAGCACAAAAATAGAATAAACTACGTAGCTTTATAGAAAGAAGGAAATAAACATGAAAATTTTAGTAATTAACTGTGGTAGTTCATCACTGAAATACCAACTTATCGATATGACTAACGAAGAGGCTATAGCCCAAGGTTTAGTTGAGAGAATAGGAATAGAAGGTTCAATCCTTACTCAAAAAGCAGAAGGTAAAGACAAGTATGTAATTGAGACTCCTATGAAAGACCACCAAGATGCTATTAAATTAGTATTAGGTGCTTTAATTGATGAAACACATGGAGTTATTAAATCAATGGATGAAATATCAGCTGTAGGGCATAGAGTAGTTCATGGTGGAGAAAAATATTCAGAATCTGTTTTAGTTGATGAAGAAGTTATGAAATATTTAGAAGAGTGTGCAAAACTTGCACCACTTCACAACCCACCAAACATAATAGGAATAGAAGCTTGTAAAAAGCTTATGCCAAACACACCTATGGCAGTAGTATTTGATACAGCATTCCACGGAACAATGCCAGAGAAAGCTTATATGTATGCTCTTCCATACGAGTTATATGAAGACCACGCTATAAGAAGATATGGTTTCCACGGAACGTCACATAAGTTTGTATCAAGAGAAGTCTCTAAAGCATTAGGTAAAGATGTAGAAGATTTAAAAATAATAACTTGTCACTTAGGGAATGGTTCATCATTAACAGCTGTTAAAGGTGGTAAATCTATAGATACATCAATGGGATTCACTCCACTTGAAGGAGTAGTTATGGGAACAAGATCTGGAAGTATAGACCCTGCTATAGCTACATACTTAACAACTGAATGTGGATATAGTGCTGAGGAAGTTAATACTATACTTAACAAAAAATCTGGTGTTCTTGGAGTATCTGGAATAAGTTCAGACTTTAGAGACCTTTTAGACGCTAGAGAAAAAGGCGATAAGAGAGCATCACTTGCATTAGAAGTTTTCGCATATAGCGTTAAAAAGCAAATAGGAGCATATATAGCTGCTATGAATGGTGTAGATGTTATAGTATTTACAGCAGGAGTAGGTGAAAACTCTATCCCTATGAGAAAATTAATCTTAAAAGATATGGATTACTTAGGAATAAAATTAGATGAAGAGAAAAATAACGTTAGAGCGATAGTTACTGAAATCTCAACAGATGACAGTAAAGTTAAAGTATACATTGTACCAACTAACGAAGAATTAATGATTGCTAAAGATACATTAGCATTAATAAAATAGTAAATCCCAATAATTTACTTGACTTTTATCCCTTAGCTTTATATAATAAGTTGTGTTTATTCAGTAAATATTTAAAGTTAAGGGGTGAAAAGAGTCGCTTTCACTCGTGTTTTTTTGTCTTTAAAAGAACTTAGAGTAGTTTTATAGACAATCTATAAAAGAAAGAGGCGTTATTATTATGAAATATAAATTTTCAGACCTTATTTCAAGAAGAGAAAGAACAAAAGAAGTTAACTTTGAATTTGATATGGCACCTTTTCATTTTGAGGGAGAAAAGATGGAGCCTTTATCAAAAGTCGTCGTAAATGGAAATATTGTTTCTAAAAATGATGAAGTTTTAGTTGACTTACATGTACAAACTAAGTTAAAATTAGTTTGTTCAAGATGTCTTGAAACCTTTATCTATCCAATAGATATTGATATAGAAGAAAGGTTTACAAATAGCGAAGAACGTCGAGAAGACGAAGACGTGTTATTTGTAATTGGCGATGAATTAGATATCGCAGAAATAGTTGAAAGTGAAATAATTTCAACCTTACCGATTAAAAGGCTTTGTACTAACGATTGCAAAGGACTATGCCAAACTTGTGGTAAAAATCTTAACAAGGAATCTTGTACTTGTGACAATGATAACATTGATGTTAGATTAGCAGGACTTAAAGCGTTGTTAGAAAATAAGGAGGTGTAATAATGGGAAATCCAGCAAGAAAAACATATAGAGCAAAAAGAGATTCAAGAAGAGCTCAAACTTTCAAGGCGAGCATACCAGGAATAGTTGAATGTCCACAATGCCACGAAATGAAACTTGCACACAGAGTTTGCAAGAGCTGTGGATACTATAAAGGTAAAGAAGGAGTTGCTTCAGCAGAATAAAAGAAAGTCTTATGACTTTCTTTTCTTTATATCCGGATATATATATAAGTTAGGGGTGTAGAAAGTGAAGATTGTAATAGATGGAATGGGTGGAGATAATGCACCTAAGGCTGCAATAGAAGGTGCTATTTTAGCTTTAAAGGAATTTAGTGATGTACACATGTATATAACAGGTCCTAAAGAAAAAATAGAAGAAGAACTTTCAAAAGAGGAATACGATAAAGAGAGAATAACTGTTGTAGATGCTACAGAAGTTATAACAACAAATGAGCATCCTGTTATGGCCCTTAGAAGAAAGAAAGACTCAAGTATTGTAAAAGCTTTAAACTTAGTAAAAAGTGGAGAGTGCGATGCTGTTATATCAGGTGGAAGTACAGGAGCGTTTTTAGCTGGATGTACTCTTATAGTAGGTAGAATTAAAGGTATCGAAAGACCAGCTCTTGCGCCTATAATGCCAGGAAGAAGAGGCAATTTTATGGTGATAGATTCAGGTGCAAACGTCGATTGTAAACCAAACTATTTAGTGCAATTTGCTAACATGGGAAGCATCTACTATGAAAGTGTATTTAAAAAAGATAAACCTTCTGTTGGACTAGTTAATATAGGCGAAGAAGCAGAAAAAGGTAATGAATTAACAAAAGAAACATACAAATTACTAAATGAAGAAACAAATATAAACTTTATTGGTAATATTGAACCTAGAGAAATTCCAACAGGTGAAACAGATGTTTTAGTATGTGATGGTTTTGTAGGTAATACTGTTTTAAAATTATATGAAGGTGCTGCTATGAATCTACTTGGAATTATAAAAGATCACATAATGGAAGCACCATTTATATCAAAAATAGGAGCAGGACTTTTAAAACCTGTATTTAAAACTTTAAAAGTTAAATTCGATTACAAAGAAGTTGGTGGAGCACCGTTTTTAGGGGTTGATGGTATCTGCATTAAAGCCCACGGAAGCTCAGATGGAAAAGCTTTTAAAAATGCTGTTAAACAAGCTAGAATCTTTAAAGAAGGTAAAGTTATAGACAAAATCAAAGAAAACGTAGAAAACCATAAAAAAAATAAATAATAAATTATTTATTTAGAATATTGACTACGTTTTTAATATATAATATTATCTAAGTGAAGGTATAGGAGGTGAATACAGATGTTTGAAAAAATTCAAGAAATAATTTCAGAAAAATTAAGCATAGATACTGATGAAATTACATTAGAATCTTCATTTATAGATGACCTTAATGCTGATTCATTAGATATAGTTGAACTTATAATGGCATTAGAAGATGAACTAGATATGGAAATTCCAGATGAAGACGTTGAGGGATTTAAGACAGTTGGCGATGTAGTTAGCTACGTAAAAAATCATGTTGAAGAATAGTAAAATCCCGCAAATAAGTTGCGGGATTTTTACGTCTAATTTTAGATAGTTTATTCTTGAATTTGTTATTTTAGCAGATTGAAGAATAAACTTAGAGGAGTGTAAAAAATGTATAAACTTAAATTAAGAGAGATTGAGTCAAAGCTTGGCTTAAATTTTACCAATCTAAGTTATTTGAAAGTTGCTCTAACTCATAGTTCTTTTGCAAATCAGCATAAGGACTCAGAGTATAATGAAAGATTAGAATTTTTAGGAGACTCAGTATTGCAGCTTTGTGTAACTGAGTATTTATATAAAAATTATAAAGAGAAATCAGAAGGTGAACTTACAAAGATAAGAAGCCTTATTGTTTGCGAAAACTCATTATATGAAGTAGCGAAAGAAATGAACTTAGGCGAATATATTAGAATGAGTAGAGGTGAAGAACTTACAGGAGGTAGAAATAGAGTCTCAATTCAAGCAGATGCCGTAGAAGCAGTTATTGCAGCCATTTATTTAGATAAAGGCTTTGAATTTACTAGAGATTTTATTTTAAAACACTTCGCATCTATTATGAATAAAGCTATAGATAATAAGATTATCTTAGACTTTAAGACAAAGCTTCAAGAGTATTTACAACAAAACGGTGAGGTTAACATAAACTACGAATTAGTAAAGCATGAAGGTCCACCACATAGAAGAAAATTCTATACAGTTGTTTCAATTAACGATGAAATAATGGGCGAAGGTGAAGGTTACTCAAAGAAAGAAGCAGAGCAAAGAGCAGCTAAAAAAGCTCTTATTAAACTGGAGGTAGTAAATGAGTAAAAACCACTATATAATACCTATCTTTGTACCTCATGAAGGTTGTCCTCATAATTGTGTTTTTTGCAATCAGGACAGGATAACAGGAGTAAAAGATAGAGTAGATGCTAATAAAGCTGAAGAGATAATTAAAGAGTATTATGAAACTATAGAAAATAAAGATGCTACCATAGAAGTTTCTTTCTTTGGAGGTACTTTTACAGCAATACCAGAAAAAAAGCAAAGAGAATTACTAAGTGTAGCAAAAAGATACAAAGATAAAGGTATCATAAATAAAATCAGAATGTCTACAAGACCAGATTATATTGATGAATATATTTTATCTTACTTAAAAGAATATTCTGTAGATATAATAGAACTCGGTATTCAGTCTCTAGACGATGAAGTTTTAATAGCAGCTGGAAGAGGACATTCTAAAGAAGATGCAAAAAGAGCTTCTAAACTTATAAAAGAGTTTGAAATTACTTTAGGACATCAGCTAATGCCAGGACTTCCAAAAAGCACAAGAGAAAAAGATATCTTAAGTGCAAAAGAATCAATAGAAATGGAACCAGAAATAGTTAGAATATACCCATCTTTAGTAATTAAAGATACTCCTATGGAAATTATGTATAGTAGAGGAGAATATATTCCATACACTCTAGAAGAAGCTGTTTTAGTTAGCTCTGAAGTGTTTAAATTATACGATGAGGCGAATATTAACGTTATAAGAGTTGGTCTTCAGCCAACAGATGCGATTAATGAAGGTTGCGATATAATATCAGGACCTTTCCATCCAGCTTTTAGAGAACTAGTAAGTAGTAATATAACTATTCAAAATATAAAAAGTAATATTCATAAAAAAGATGTTTATGAAATACTTATCAATGAGAAAGATATAAGTAAGCTTTATGCAAATAAAAAAATGTATTTTAATACTTTAAAAGAGGAAGGTTATAATGTTAAGGTTATAATGTCTTCTGAAATAAAGAGAGGTACATTTAAACTTACTAATAACAAATTCGAAAAAATAATTAGAATATATTAAAGAAAGCGGGGGGAAACCCTCGTTTTCCTTTACCTTTTAGTAAAATTATAATAAACTTTTAATAGAGGTGATAATAGTGAAAAGGAAGACTAGAGAGAAATTACAAGTAGCAATTGCTGTATTTATGGTAATAGCATTTTTAATAACGTTAATACCAATATTTTTATAGTTGTAAGGAGTGGAACATTTGTTTTTAAAATCTTTAGAAGTTAGAGGGTTTAAATCATTTGCAGATAAGACAGAATTAAAATTTAAACCTGGAGTCACAGCAGTAGTTGGACCAAATGGTAGTGGGAAAAGTAACATTTCAGATGCCGTAAGATGGGTACTTGGAGAACAAAGTATAAAGACTCTTAGAGGCGGCAAGATGGAAGATGTTATTTTTTCAGGTACTCAATATAGAAAACCGCTTGGTTTAGCACAAGTGTCCCTTACTCTTGATAACTCAGATGGAGGGCTTCAAACTGAATATAATGAAGTTGTAGTATCAAGGAGAATATTTAGATCAGGGGAGTCAGAATATTTAATTAATAATACTAAATGCAGATTAAAAGATATAACTAACCTATTTTTAGATACAGGAATAGGAAAAGAAGGTTATTCCCTTATAGGACAAGGTAAAATTGAAGCTATTTTAAGTGGAAAAGCAGAAGATAGAAGAGGCCTTTTAGAAGAGGCTTCAGGTATAGTAAAATATAAAGTTAGAAAAAATGAATCAGAAAGAAAGCTTCAAAATACAGATGATAATCTAGTTCGTATAAGAGATATTATATCTACATACGAGGAAAGATTAGAACCTTTAAGAGTTGAATGCGAAAAAGCTATTAAGTTTAATGATTTATCAGGAAACTTAAAAGAAAAAGAAGTATCATTAATTTTACATAATATTAAATTATTAGAAGAAGAACTTAATAAATTTAATGAAGACATAAAAGATAGAGAGGATTCTTTAAATAAAAAAAGAGAAGACTTACAAAGTGAAAGAGAAAAGTTAAAAATTATTGAGGAAAAACTTGAAACTCTAGAAAGTGATACTACAGAAAAAAAATTAGAATATTATACTAAAAAAGAAGGAATAACTAAATCTAAAAGCGATATTCAGTTATTTAATGAGAGAATAAAGCATTTTAATGATGTTTTAGAAAAAAATAAATACGAACAATATAATATTAGTTCGAAATTAAAAGAAATAGATAAAGAAAAATCATCTCTATTAAAAGAACTAGAAAATAAGAAAAAAGAAATAGATGAAAAGAAAATCGAAATTTCAAAAGTTGAAGAAGCAAACGGTGTGCTTTTAAAAAGACTTAGTGAAATTCAAGACGAGATAACTTCAATTCAAAAAAGTAGATTTGAAATTCTAAAAGGAAATTCTGAGGTTAATAATAAAATAACTAAAATTCGTGCAGAATTAAAATCTAGTTTTGAAGGAAAAGAAAGAATAGAAAAAAATATAGCTACAATCTTAAATAATATAGGAATAAATAAGTCTACGATTAACAGCTTAAATTTAAGTGTTAAATCTTCTGAGGAAAATTTAGAAAAGCTTAGAGAAGAAGCAATTTTAAAGAAAAATAACTTAAAAGATATAAATACAAAAATAACTAAAAAAGAGACTGATTTAAGAGGCCTTAGTATAAATATTAGTAAGTTAGAAGCTAACAAGACTATGTTAAAAGATTTAGAAAATCAATACGAAGGCTATAATAGATCTTTAAAAAATCTTATGGATAGAGTCTATAAAGGTCTTATTAAAGGTTGTAGTGGTATAAAAGTTTTAGGAGAAGTTTTTGAAGTTTCAAAAGAATACGAAAAGGCAATTGAAACTACACTAGGTGGTGCAATTTCAAACGTAATTACAGAAGATGATATTTTAGCTAAAAGATTAGTAAATTACCTTAAAAGCGAAAGGCTTGGAAGATTAACATTCTTACCTTTAAATATTATTAGTGGAAAGAAATTAGTTCTTGATAATAGAGTAATAAATACTGATGGATATATTGGTATTGGTTCAGAAATAGTTTCTTTTGATGAAAAGTATAGAAAAGTTATAGATTATGCACTAGGTAGAACAATAATTGCAAAAGATATGGATTCAGCTTTTAAAATAGCAAAACTTACTTCTTATAAATTCAAAATTGTTACACTTGAAGGTGAAGTTTTAAACTCAGGTGGTGCGTTAACTGGTGGAAGCATTAAAGGTAAAACCTCAAGTATACTTAGTAGAAAAAGAGAAATTGAAGAAATAAAAGAAAAACTTCATTCTTTAAAAGATAATTTAATCTATTTAGAAGAAGAAGTTAAATCTCTAAAAGATGAAAGAAAAAAATTAGATGAAGATATATTAAATTTAACAGATAAAGCCCATGGGCTAAAAATCGAACTTGCTACAAATAAAAATAAATTACTAAATGTAAAAAACGAATTAGATAATTTAAATAAAGGTTTAAATAAAGAAACTATTGAAAAGAATAATGTTTTAGAAAAGATCGATACTTTAAATAAAGAACTTAAAAAAACAGAAAATAGTTTATTAGAATTTGATATAATCAATACATCTAACAAAGAAAGAGAAGTAGAATTACAAAAATTATTCATAAAAGAAAAAGAAGCTAGTGAATTGTTAAAGTCAAATTTAACAGAACTTAGAATAGAAAATGCATCTTTAGATGGAAATTTAAAGAGTATCAAAGAAGAATTAAACAGAAAAGATAGAGAAAAAGAAGAGTGTGATGAAAAAGAACTTAAGCTATCAGAAGAAAATGATATAAGTTTAAAAGGAATTGAAGAATCAAAATCAAATGTTAAAATAAAAGAAGATGAAATAATATCTTTTAACAAAAGAATAGAAGAATTAGATATAATATTTAAAGAAGATGAAGTAAGAAAGATATCATTAAAAGATGAATTTAAAAAAATAGATAGTATAATAAATGATGTTAGAGAAATCATCACAAAAGAAGAATTTGAACTTTCTAAAAGAGAAATTAATAAGGCAAAATGTGATGTTGAAAAAGATAATCATCTTAAAAAGCTTAATGAAGAACTAGAATTAACAATTGCAGAAGCAGAAGAACTTGCTATAGAAATTACTGATTTAACAAAATTCAAAGAAGAAATAACCTCTATAAAAAGGAGAATTTCAGCACTTGGAACAGTTAATTTAGCATCTATAGAAGAATATGAAGAAGTTAAAGAAAAATATGAATTTATGAGTTCTGAAGAAGAGGACTTAAAAAAAGCTAAAGAAGACTTAGAAAAAGTTATAGAAGAAATGACTTCTACTATGAGAAAGTTATTTAAAGAAAACTTTAAAATAATAAACTCTAACTTTAAAGAGACTTTTAAAGAATTATTTAAAGGTGGAAATGCAGAACTTATATTAGGTGAAGGTGATGAACTTACATCTGAAATTCACATTAATGTAGAACCGCCAGGAAAGAAACTACAAAACATAAATCTAATGTCTGGTGGAGAAAAAGTATTATCTGCTATAGCACTATTATTTGCTATACTAAAAATGAAGCCTACTCCTTTTTGTATATTAGATGAAATTGAAGCTGCATTAGATGATGCAAATGTATATAGATACGCAGAATTTTTAAAGAAATTCTCAAACAACAGTCAATTTATAGTAATTACACACAGAAAAGGAACTATGGAAGTTAGTGATGTTATGTATGGTGTTACTATGGAAGAAAAGGGAATTTCAAAAATAGTATCTGTAGATTTAAATAAATAGACTTGGAGGAATACTTATGTTTGGAAAATTATTTGATAAATTAAAAACAGGACTTACTAAAACAAGAGATAATTTAACAGATAAAATTAATGAAGCATTAAATTTAGCTGTTACTATAGATGATGATTTATATGAGGAACTTGAAGAAATCCTTATAACATCTGATATAGGGATGGATACAACTTTAGAAATTATAGATAGATTAAAAGCGAAGATAAGAAAAGAAAAAATAAATGACCCTCAAATGGTTAAACCTGCACTTAAAGAAGTTATAAGAGATATGCTTCTTGAAGGAGATAATGAAGAGGAAATAATAGAAGGTCAAAAAGAAGTTATGCTAGTTATTGGAGTAAATGGTGTAGGTAAAACAACTTCAATAGGTAAACTTGCAGCTAAAAATAAAGCTGAAGGCAAAAAAGTACTTCTAGCTGCAGCAGATACTTTTAGAGCAGCTGCAATAGACCAATTAGAGGTTTGGAGCGAAAGAGCTGGTGTTGATATAGTAAGGCAAAGTGAAGGTTCAGATCCAGCAGCAGTAGTTTTTGATGCAGTTAAAGCCTCAAGGGCAAGAAATGTAGATTTATTAATATGTGATACAGCAGGAAGACTTAATAACAAAAAGAATTTAATGAATGAACTTGAAAAAATTAATAGAATAATAGATAGAGAATATGAAGACGCTAAAAAGCAAACTCTTTTAGTTTTAGATGGAACAACAGGTCAAAATGCAGTTGTTCAAGCTAAGCAATTTATGGAGGCTTGCCCAATCGACGGAATCATTTTAACTAAATTAGATGGTACTGCAAAGGGTGGAGTTGTAATTTCAATTAAACAAAGTTTAAATATCCCTGTAAAATATATAGGGGTTGGAGAAGGTATTGATGATTTACAAAAATTTGATGCAGAAAGTTTTGCTGAAGCATTAATTTAACTTATTAAAAATAAAATTTATGGTGTTAAGTAAAAATACTTGACACTAATATTTATATCTGTTAAAATCTCTTTTGTGGGTAAGGTGATTAATATGGACGATAGGGTTGAGTTTTCGTTATTAGCGGATTTATACAAGCCGTTACTTACCGAAAAGCAAATAAACGTTATGGAAATGTATTACGATGAAGATTTATCGCTAGCAGAGATTGCTGAGCTTAATAAAACAAGTCGTCAAGCAATTCATGACTTAATAAAAAGATGCGATAAACAGCTTTTATCCTATGAAAGCAAATTAAACTTACTTCAAAAGAGCTTAAATCGAGAAGAAAAAATTATAAATCTTGTAAAAAATTTAAAAGAAAAGTATTCTATAAGTGATGAAGATTGTGATATGCTTATAGAAAACTTAGAAGATTTATAAAATATAGGAGGTTTAAAATGGCTTTTGAAGGATTATCAGAAAAGCTTCAGAATACTTTTAAAAAATTAAAAGGTAAAGGGAAGCTTAATGAAAAAGATATAAAAGAGGCTATGAGGGAAGTAAAATTAGCTCTTTTAGAAGCTGATGTTAACTATAAAGTTGTAAAAACTTTTATTAAAAGTGTTAGTTCTAAGTGTGTAGGAAGTGATGTTTTAGACAGCTTGACACCAGGGCAACAAGTTATTAAAATAGTTAACGATGAACTTACTGAACTTATGGGTGGTACAGAAAGTAAAATTAATTATTCAAGTTCTGGATTAACAGTTATTATGTTAGTTGGACTTCAAGGGGCAGGTAAAACAACTATGTGTGGTAAGCTTGCGTCAAACCTTAGAAAGAATAATAAAAAACCACTTTTAGTAGCATGTGATATTTACAGACCAGCAGCGATTAAGCAATTAGAAGTTGTAGGTAAACAAATAGATATACCTGTTTTCCAAATGGGAGATAAAGTTAAAGCTGTAGATATAGCTAAAGCCGGTGTAAAACATGCAAAAGATAATGGAAATAACGTAGTTATTATAGATACAGCCGGAAGACTTCATATAGATGAAAGTCTTATGGGCGAATTAAAAGATGTAAAAGAAGCAGTAAATCCATCAGAGATTTTACTTACAGTAGATTCTATGACTGGGCAAGATGCTGTTAACGTAGCTGAATCATTTAACAATGATTTAGACTTAACAGGAATTATCTTAACTAAGTTAGATGGTGACACTAGAGGTGGTGCTGCACTTTCAATAAGATCTATAACTGAAAAACCTATTAAATTCATTGGTGTTGGTGAAAAGATGAGTGATTTTGAAGTCTTCCACCCAGATAGAATGGCATCAAGAATTTTAGGGATGGGCGATGTGTTATCACTTATTGAAAAGGCACAATCAGCTATAGATGAAGATGAAGCAGCTGACTTTACTAAAAAGATGATGAATCAAGGTTTAAACTTTGAGGATTATCTAACAGCAATGGAACAAATGAAAAAGCTTGGACCTTTAAATAAATTATTAGAAATGGTACCTGGAGTTAATTCAAAAGAGCTTCAAGGAGTAGATTTAGATCAAGGTCAAAAGCAAATGGAAAAGATGCGTGCAATAATCCTTTCTATGACTTTAAAAGAAAGAAGAAATCCAAGTTTAGTTATTGGGTCATCTTCAAGAAAGAAAAGAATAGCAAAGGGCTCAGGTGCTACAATTCAAGAAGTTAATAAGCTTATTAAAGGTTATGAAATGATGAAGAAAAACATGAAACAAATGAAATCTTTAACTGGCGGTAAAGCTAAAAAAGGATTATTTGGTAAGTTACCTTTTATGAGTTAAGATAAACATTATCCTTTGAAGGAGGTGAAATAAACATGGCAGTAAAAATAAGATTAAGAAGAATGGGTGCTAAAAAAGCTCCTTTCTACAGAGTAGTTGTTGCTGATTCAAGAAGCCCAAGAGATGGTAGATTCATCGAAGAGGTTGGATACTACAATCCAGTTTCAGAACCAGTTCAAATCAAAATTGACGAAGAGAAAGTTAACAAATGGATGTCAAATGGTGCTCAACCAACTGATGTTGTTAAAAAACTTTTCGTAAGAGCAGGCCTAAACAAGTAATCTTTAGGAGGTGAATTCTGCAGTTAATTAGTTAATTGCAGGCACTTATATGAGAGAATTAGTCCAAGTGATAGCTAAGGCCCTTGTTGATAAGCCAGAGAGCGTTAGTGTTAATGAAATTCAAGGTGAAAATTCAATAATACTAGAACTTAAGGTTCATCCAGAAGACATGGGTAAAGTTATCGGTAAACAAGGTAAAATAGCGAAAGCTATAAGGACAGTAGTAAAGGCTGCAGCAATAAAAGAAGAAAAAAGAGTAGTAGTAGAAATTATTTAAGAGTTAGGCCTGTCCTAGCTCTTTTTATTTTTAACATAAATATATTAAGATAAATTATTAATTATAGGATAAGTTTAAAATTAAAATAAGCAGATATAATTATATATAGATATATCTGTTATAATAGATTTATTAAAAGCTAAATACATAGAGGTGATAAGAATGGAAGAATTATTTAAGGTAGGTAAAGTTGGAAAGACACACGGGCTTAAAGGTGAATTTAAAGTAATCCCTATGACTCAAGATGTAAATAACTTTAAAAGATATGAAAGTATAATAATAAAAGGTGAAGAAAGAAAAATAGAAAGTGTTAAATTTCAAAAAGATAGAGTAATCTTAAAACTTGAAGGAATTAATTCTATTGAAGAAGCTGAAACTTTTAAAAATCAAATAATTGAAGTCCCAAGAGATAAAGAACCAGAATTAGAAGAAGATGAGTTTTATGTTAGAGATTTAATAGGTATACACGTATTTGATACTTTAGGAAATGATCTAGGTGAAATATACGATATTATTGAAACTAAAAATAATGATGTGTATTGGATAAGAAAGCCAAAAGAACTTCTTATACCAGTATTAAAAGACATAGTTTTAGATATAGATTTAGATGAAGAAAAGATAACTATAAGACCTGTTGGAGAATGGCAAGATGAAGATTAGCATTTTAACTCTTTTTCCTGAGATGTTTGATGTTTTTAATCATAGTATAATAGGTAGAGCCAAAGATTCTAACTTAGTTAAAATTGAATGTTTAAATATTAGAGACTATACTTTAAGCAAGCATAAAAAGGTTGATGATTATCCTTATGGTGGAGGGGCTGGAATGGTAATGGCGCCACAACCTGTAATAGATTCAATTAAAGCTTGCAAAGAAAACAATAAAGGTAAAGTTATATTTTTAGGTCCTAGAGGAAAAACCTTTAATCACGAAATGGGATTAGAACTTGCAAAAGAGGAAGAACTTATCTTTTTATGCGGGCATTATGAAGGGCTAGATGAAAGGATATACGATCATATAGACCTTGAGATATCTCTAGGAGATTTTATATTAACAGGTGGTGAAATGGCAGCTATTCCTGTTATTGATTCTATATTAAGGCTTAGAAAAGGTGTCTTAGGAAAAGAAGAAAGTTTTATGGATGAATCTTTTTCTAACGGACTTTTAGAATATCCTCAGTATACAAGACCTTTTGATTTTGAGGGAAAAAAGGTTCCAGATGTTTTAATTTCAGGACATCATGAAAACATAAGAAAGTGGAGAAGATACGAATCTTTAAAGCTTACAAAAAAAAGAAGACCAGATTTATATAAAAACATTGAATTATCAAAAGAAGATAAGAAAATACTTAAAAAATTTGGCGAATAAATCATTGCAAAACAAGTGTTATTATGTTAAAATAGCATTTGTGTTAGTACCGGCGTTCCTCTTCTGGATTTAAGCTTCGGAACGAGCGTCAATTTAATTTTAGGAGGAATACACGATGAACGAATTAATAAGAGCAATCGAGCAAGAGCAAATCAGAACTGATTTACCAAGCTTCAACGTTGGAGATACTATAAAAGTACACCAAAAAATCAAAGAAGGTAACAGAGAAAGAGTTCAAGTTTTTGAAGGAACTGTTATCAAAAAACAAAACGGTGGAATAAGAGAAACTTTCACTGTTAGAAGAGTAGCTTTCGGAAGCGGAGTTGAAAAAACATTCCCAATGAGCGCACCTATGATAGAGAAGATTGAAATCACTAGAAGAGGTAAAGTAAGAAGAGCTAAATTATTCTACTTAAGAGATAGAGTAGGTAAAGCTGCTAAGGTTAAAGAATTAATCACAAGATAATTAACCATAGAAAAAGGGACTTAATTATTTAAGTCCTTTTTTTAATATGTATCAAAGTAAATAAAGTTATCATAAATTTAGTATTTAAATAAATCCTTTTAAATTTTAATAAAGGGTTCTTTAGATAACTATTTTTTGATTATAAAGTTTAAAATAAAAATATATGTGTAGAAAAAATCTACTATTATGATATAAAACGTTAGGAGGTAATGTATTATGGCAATTAACTGGTTTCCAGGTCATATGAAGAGAACTCAAAGACAAATTTCAGAAAACTTAAAACTTGTAGATGCAGTAATTGAAATTAGAGACTCAAGAATTCCTAAAAGCTCAGCAAACCCTGATATTGATAAATTAGTAGGTAGTAAACCTAGAATAATCTTATTAAACAAAAGCGATTTATCAGAAAAGGCTGTAAATACTGCATGGATGAAGCATTTAAGTAATGATCATACAATGGTTTTAGAGGTGAATTGTTTAAAAGGTTCAGGACTTCAAAAAATAAAACCTGCATTAAATGAACTATTAAAGGAAAAACACGATAGATTAAGAGCTAAAGGTTTAAAGAAAATAGTTTCAAGAATTATGGTAGTTGGTATACCAAACGTAGGTAAATCAACATTTATAAATAAAATGGCTAAAAATACAATAGCTAAAACAGGAGATAGACCAGGTGTTACTAAGAACAAACAATGGATTAAAACAGCTATGGATGCTGAAATGTTAGATACACCAGGAGTTTTATGGCCTAAATTCGAGGACGAAGAAACAGGATTAAACTTAGCATTTACTGGTGCTATAAGAGACGAAATAATGGATATAGAAGATTTAGCTTATAGATTAATTGAAAGATTACAAACTTTCTATCCAGAAATGCTTAAAGAAAGATACAAAATAGAAGAAGTTTATGAAGACCCTCTTCACACAATGGAAGCAATAGCTAGAAAAAGAGGTTGCTTAATGAAGGGTGGAGAAATAGATTATAACAGAATAGCGGTTATTTTATTAGATGAATTTAGAGCAGGGAAAATAGGTAATATTTCTCTAGAAAGACCTAAGAAATAACTATGGAACATAAATTTTTAAATTTAGATTTAGAGAAGTTAAGCTTTGCAAAAATAAAAGAGGCATTCTCAAATTTAAACATTAATTTAAAAAGTGAAACGGCTATTCAAATATCAAATAAGCTTCTAGAAGACAAAAGAAAAAATGTTAAAAGTTTAGGTGAAAAAATACTAAAAGAAAAAAAGAAATTAGAAGATGAAATTATTAGGGTAAAATCTATGTATGAATTCGATAAAGAACGCTCAAATGGAAAAATCTTAGCTGGGGTTGATGAAGTTGGAAGAGGTCCTTTAGCAGGTCCTATTGTAGTTGCCTCAGTAGTTTTAGATTTAAATGTTTTAGATGATGATTTAATTCTTTATCTAAATGATTCAAAAAGATTATCTGAAAGCAAGAGAGAAGAACTATCAAAGATAATTAAAGAGAGAGCTATATCATATAGCATTAAAGAAGCTTCAAACGAAGAAATAGACTCTAGAGGCATCGCAGTATGTAATAATGCGTTATTTATTGAAGCAACACATAGTCTTTGTGTTAAACCTGATATAGTATTATCTGATGGGTACCCTATAAGAGGAATAGATATTAAAAATGAATTTGTAATTAAAGGGGATGCAAAAAGTGCAACAATTGCAGCAGCATCAATAATTGCAAAAGTTTATAGAGATAATTTAATGAAAGAATATGATAAGGAATATCCAGAATACGGATTTTCTAAAAATGTAGGATATGGTGCGAGTAAGCATATAGAAGCTATTAAAAAATTTGGTCCTACAAAGATTCATAGAATGAGTTTTTTATCAAATATATTAAGAGAGTAACAGATTAAGTTACTCTCTTTTTTTGTGCACAAAAATACAAACTTAAGAGTAAAAGGCATTTTCTATATGAGTAATTTTATAATTTTCATCTTTTGAGTTTAGTAAGATTTCTATAACATCATACCTTATATAATAATTTAAAGTTCTTTTTTTAAGCAAAAAGTATTTAGAGAGTTTTATAATATTTTGTTGTTTTGATTTAGTAACTGATTCTGATGGGGTTCCATAGTTTTTTGAAAATCTTGTTTTAACTTCTACAAAAATTAATAGATTGTTTTTATTTGCTATTATATCTATTTCTCCGAATCTGTTTCTAAAATTTTCTTCAAGTATAGAAAACCCTAAGTCTCTTAAGTAAGAGTTTGCAATGGATTCTCCATATTTACCTATATCTTTATTTAAATTCATATTAATCACCGTTTTAAGTATTAACTTAAAAATATTTTTTAAACATTGCGTAAATGTTTAAAATTTTTAAGGATGTTAATAATTAGAAAAAAGAGGTGAGAATAATGGCAATAAAATTAAAAAGTGCAACTAATATAGGAGTAGAAAGTGTAATTATAAATGTAGAAGTAGATATAAGTGTTGGATTACCTTCATTTAATATAGTAGGTCTTGCTGATACCTCTGTTAAAGAATCAAGAGAGCGTGTCCGATCTGCAGTATTGAATTCTGGATATGATTTTCCAATAGGTAGGATAACTATAAATTTATCACCTGCAGATATAAGAAAAATAGGTAGTCTTCTGGATTTACCAATAGCACTTGGTATACTCATGGAATCAAATCAAATAAAAAATATAAATTTAGAAGAGTTTATTATATTTGGTGAGTTATCTTTAGATGGTAACTTAAATAGAATAAATGGAACTATTCCAATTATGCTAGAAGGAATGTCTAAAGGAATAAATAATTATATTATTCCAAGAGAAAATATATATGAATTGAACTATATAAATGAAGGAACTAAATATAGCTTTTCGTCTTTAAAAGACACTATAAATTTTATCCAAAATGGAGAAGTAGAAAATCTAGATACAATAAATGGATTAAGTATTGATGAAATAATAGGGCAAAACACATCAAAAAGAGCATTGCAAATAGCGGTAAGTGGAAGGCACAACATATTATTATATGGGAATCCAGGCGCAGGTAAAAGCATGCTTGCAAGGGCTGCAAAAAGTATTATGCCAAAATTATCTGATGAAGAAAAATTAGAAGTTTTAAAGATTTATTCAGCAAGTGGAAATTTAAAAGATGACGAAATTTTTGATATACCATTTAGAGCGCCTCATTACACAATCCCTAAAACTTCTCTTATAGGTGGTGGAAAAGATGTAAGGCCAGGAGAGATAACTTTAGCCCATAACGGTATATTATTTTTAGATGAAATTTTAGAATTTAAACGAGAGACATTAGAAGTTTTAAGGTCTCCTCTTGAAGATGGAAAAGTTAGAGTAGATAGATTAAATAGTAAAGTAGAATTTCCAAGCAAAGTGATGCTAATTGCAGCTTCAAATCCCTGTCCGTGCAATTATCAAGTTTGAAGTTGTAGTACACATCTACTACTACAACTTTCTTGCCATCTTGTATTACATAGTCTATTAATATTTTATCTATTAAAAATTTTATAATAGTAGAACGTAAACCTTTATTATTCAAATTTGAGTAAAATAATTCAAGCTTGGTTTCTATATCGTTAACCGTCTTATCTTCTGATAAAAACAGGTCTTTTTTTTGTTTTAGTGTAGAATACAATTCATTTAAAGTCTGTTTTTCTTTTTTTATTTTTTTTAATTCTACCTCTATTTCTTCATCAGTTAATAGTTCTTTTTTGTATAGGCTTATAACTTTATCTTTTTCTTTCGATAGATTAGATAATGAATTAGTAACATTATCCAAATCTGAATCTATGGATTCAAAAGCTGAAAGCTTATTATTTTTATAATATTTAATTATATCCTTGCGCGAATTTAATATTTCTACACAAGAGGTCCAAATGTTTTCCTCGATATAATCACAGTTAACATTTAGATTATCACATTTATTGTTATCTGATCTATTTATCTCAGATCTTTTCCCAGAGCATGCATAAACTGAAGCGGATTTTTTATAACTTATACCGTAATAGCTTTTACCACATCTCTTACATTTTATTAATCCACTCAAATAGTAGTCACGTGTTTTTTTATTTCTTATGCATTCATTGGAATTAGTTTTCTTCTGTTCCTGTGCAAGATTCCATAAATCGGAATCAATTATTGCAGGAACCTTTCTTTCAATTACTTCGGTACGCCTACTAGCACGTTTACCATAAATATGCGTTCCTTTGTAAACACTAGAGCTTAAAATTCTTCTTATACTATTAGAACGCCATTTGTTGGTTACATTTTTTGTTCTTTTACCTTTTCCACTAGCGCATGAGGAAGGTATCTTTATAGAATTTAAATAAGAGGCTATTTTATATGATCCAATTTTTTCATTTACATATAAATCATATATTTTTCTAACAACATCGGCTTCTTTTTCACATATTTCTAAATATCCATCTTTATTTACGATATATCCATATGGAACAATTCCCCCCAACCATTTTCCTGCCTTAGCCGCTCTAGTAGCACCTATAAACATTCTGTCTAATATATTATTTCGTTCTAATTCAGCCATATTTAAATAAGTGATGAATTGAAATCTACCTGTTGGAGTGTTTAGATCAAACGGTTCTGTAACACTCATAATTTCAATATTGTATTTTCTCAATGTTTCTATAGCACTTAGTCCACTTAAAGTATCTCTACCGAATCTATCTATTTTATAAACTAGTATACAATCAAATAAACCTATTTTAGCATCAGTAATTAGTTTGTTTCCTGCAGGTCTATTTTCAAACGCTATAGTTCCAGAAACGCCATCATCTAAATATTCATAAGTTATTTGTAAATCATTATGCATATCAACATATGTTCTAAGAATTTCAACTTGATTTTCAATTGTTTCTCTTTCCTTTTGATCATCAGAACTAACTCTACAATATAAAGCAATCTTTTTCATTGGTATACCTCTATTTCATTTTATTTCTTCTATTTAAGATATAGTTGAACGTATCATTTATGCTTTCTTCTAAGATTTTTCTTTCATTATCTGAAAGAGCTATATTATTTAGGGTAAGATCATCAGAACTAAAAATAATCTGTAATGCTTCTTTTATATCTATTACTTCATATTCACAAGATCCTTCTTCTAAAAACAATTCCTCTGGACTAACATCAAGAGCAGTACTTATCTTATTTATTGTTGTGCTGTTTAGACTTTGACGTTTACCATTTTCTATTTCACTAATTGTTGCTTTACCAACATTAGCTTTTCTGACTAGGTCTGCTTGAGACATACCTTTACTTTCTCTTATTCTTTTTATATTTATTCCTAATATAGATAGTTCCATAATTAATCTCCTTTTTGTTCTGTTTATAGAACTATTTTAACATATTGTTCCGTTAAATCAATAGAAAATTTATAATAAATCAATTAAAAATATATTAATATTTAAGAAATATGATGAAAAATGGAGTATTTAGTAGAAATAGAAAGTTAATTTATTTATATAATTTAAAATGAACTTAAATTAGTAAATATAGCATTTGAACAATTCCGAAAACGGAACTATAATAAACTCATAAATTCCGATAACGGAACGGAGGTGAAGATTTGAATAAGCCTATCAAGAAGTACATTGCAGAAAATAAGATTGGAATTGTTGGGTTTGCGAAAAAAGCAGATATTTGCAAATCGGCTATATCAGATTTAGTTAATGACAAAAGAGATTTTAGAAAAATGACTGTGGAAAATGCTTATAAAATAAGTAAAGCAATGAACAGCTCCATAAACAATATATACGAAGAGGAGGAAAATTTATGATTTTTAAAGTGGATTTTATAAATGGCAGACGAAAGATTATTATTTGTTCGCATTGTAACAACAAAGACAAAGTAAAAGAAGCAATAGACAAGCTATTACCTAACTATGAGTTAAAGAATGAAGAAATGTAAGGAGGAATAACTATGGAAGAAAAAAGATACGGAACTGATTTAGTAAGAAGTCAGTTAGGACAAGCTTTAAAAGTGAATGGAGTTAAAAATGTAGATGGGATGCAATTCCATGATATAGAGGGAGGATTTGGAGCAGGTAAGAAAGCAATGCTAGTAAAAGAGATTGCTAATATACACGGAAAAGATTTAAGAGTTATAAACCAAAATATTGAAAGAAACAGAAAAAGGTTTTTAGATAATATAGATATTGTTGATTTAAAAGGAACAGAGTTCGTAATCACTTTGAGTGATAACGGAATTTATACCCAAAATGCAATAAATAGAAGTTCAAATATTTATTTGCTATCAGAAAGAGGATATGCAAAACTCCTTAAGATTTTAGAAGATGATGTTGCTTGGGAGCAATACGATAAATTGGTTGATGGGTATTTTAATATGAGAAGGGAAGTTAAGAAACCAACAGGTGCAATAGAATTATTTGAGTTACAAGTAAAGGCTCTTAAAGAAGTAGAAGAAAAGGTTGAAACAGTAGATAAAAAGTTTGATGAACTACCATTATTTACAGCAGATTCAAAAGCCTTAAAGAAAATGGTTAATAGAATAGTAGTTCCATTATTAGGTGGTAAAAAATCTAATGCCTATAAACCATTAAGTAAGAAAGTATTTTCAGATTTATATGGACAAGTTCATAGAGAATTTGGAGTTAGTTGCTGTGATGAAATTAAAAGAAAAGATTTAGATTTTGCTAAAGATATTGTAAGTAATTACAGAATACCTACAGCTCTTAAGAATGAAATAGAAAGTCTTAATAATCAAATTAGTTTTAAGGAGGAGAGTTAAATTGACACCAGAAGGAAAGTTATTACTTGGATCAATAGCTTTAGTAACAACATTTGCAACATTTTTATACGAAGGAATGAAATGTGTGAATGAAAATAGCAATAAAAAAAGTTTAATATATGGTGCATTAAGTGTGGGAAATCTATTTAGCTTCATATATGTAACAAATGTATTTTATATATTTTAAGGAGGATTAAGAAATGGAAAGAAAAGAGATAATAGGACAACTAGAAGAATTACTTTATAACTTTGAAGAATTTGAAAGCGTAGAAACTACAGAGGATGATGTAGAAGCATTAAGGTTTGCAATACAAGAATTAACTAAAGGTATGGGGGAATAAAATGAAACAGTTAAAAAAATTATCTAGAAATCAAAAGAGGTTTTTAATGGACCAAGGGTTAAATCCTAATAATTATTTAATAGAGAGGGCTACCCCATATGATTACACGTTCTTTGATAAGAAAAATGGTAAGTTGTTTTCAATAAGGAGATAGGAGGTCAATAAAGTTGAAGTTTGAACATCTTAATTATGATGATATCGGAAGGATAAGTTACACACCAGAGTATCACACAAAGAAAGGTAGCAAGTGGTTAGATGAAGATATTGAATATCTAATAAATTGGTATGACAAGATTGGTATAGAGGAAATGACTTTTGCATTAGAAAGACCACAAGCAACAATTATGACAAAAGTAGTTGAGTTAAGACGAAATGGAGTAATGAAACCTACTAGAGCAGGAAGGAAGAGAGTTAGTTGAAGGATATTGCACTTGAGTTAGCGATTGCAGTTGCAGAAGTATCAGAAAATAAAAATAGGTTTAGGCAGAACCTAAACCAAGCTAAAGAACTATATAAAAAGTATCTTGGCACCGACCAAAGTAACCAAGATACCATAAATAAAAATCTTAAAGTAATTTTACCACCAGGGATAGATTTAGACAAGGGTGAAATATATGACATTGAAACTGGTGAAACAATAAAGGAGTTTTAGTTATGAGTTTACCAGATAGTTGTTATGACTACAGATACCATAGAGAAAAACAAAAAGAAGTAGATGAATGTTTTGAGTGTGGTTGCAGCATTTATGAAGGTGAAGAATATTATGATATTTCAAACTTAATAATATGCTGTGATTGTATACAGAGATTTAAGAAAGAAGCAGAGGTGGAATAATGGCAGAGCAAAAAGCAAAATTGAATATATATCAAAAGATTCAAAAGGCGAGGGTAGAACTTCAAAAGAAGGATCTTAAGAAAACAGGACATAACAAACATTCAGATTATAAATATTTTGAGCTAGGAGATTTCTTACCTTATATAAATGAAATCTGTAACGATATAGGACTCTATACTGAATTTAAATATGGTAAAGATGAATCATTCCTTTATGTAATAGATTCAGAGGATACAGAAGTTAAAAGAGAATGGTGTACACCAATAGAATTAGCACAGTTAAGAGGGTGCAGTACTATACAAAATATTGGAGGAACTCAAAGTTATGCAAGAAGATATCTTTATATGATGGCATTTGAAATTGCAGAGGTTGATGCTATTGATAGTGGAGAGATTGATGAAGAAGCAGCATTTGCAAACCAAAAGATAAGTAAGGCTCACGTGTTCACTATAAATAAACTAATAGCAGAAACCAAGACTGATATTAAAAGTTTCTTAGAGTGGGCGAATGTATCAAAAGTTGAAGATATAACGAATGATATGTTCACCGCATGTATCAAAAGCTTCAACGAAAAGAAAGCAAAGATAGCTGAAAAGAAAAGAGAAGCCGAAGAAAATGAAAGACGAAAGCTTGAAGAAGCTAAAAGAAAAGAAGAAGCAACAAAAAAAGAAAAAGAATTAGAAGACTTTGATTTTTAGGAGGATTATAGATGAAAGAATTACAAGTAAATAAAGAGCTACCAGTTATTCAAATGAACTTTGAGGAAGTTAGACAATCACTTGAAGAAACTATGGAAATGTATAAAAACATAGTAGTTACAGAAGAAGGTCTTAAGGATTGCAAGGCAACTCAAAAGAGATTAGCAGGATTAAGAAATGATATTGAAGGTTACCGTAAATCGGTAAAAAGAGAAATGGAAGCTCCTATAAAAGAGTTTGAAGGTAAATGCAAAGAACTTACAGGATTAATTTCAGAAGTAGAGGGCCCTATAAAAGAAGGAATTAAAGAATTTGACAATAAACGTAAGGAAGAAAAGAAGAAAAAAGCCAAAGAGATTATTAAAGCAGCTATAGTTTGTTTTCAATTAGAAGATGAATATGCAAAAAGAATAGAGCTAAAAGATAGTTACTTAAAACTTACTGGAAGTATAAAAAGCATTAAAGAAGATATAGAAATGCAAGCAATGATGCTTAAGAAAGAACAGGAAGATAGAAAAACTAAAATCCAAATGTTAGAGGTAGCTGTAAAGAATGAAATTGAAAGAGCTAATGAAAAACTAAATACAAAGTTAGATTATTTAAAGTTTGAAAGGTATGTAGTTAATGATTATCCATTAGATAAGATTTTAAATGAAATAAATAAACAAGCAGATCTTATTTATAAAGCTGAAAATAAAGCAAGAGAAGAAATAAAAGAAGAGCCTAAAGTTGAAACTAATCAAGAAAAGATTATTAAACCAGAAATAAAAGAAGAACCTAATGTAAATGAAGATAAGTTCTTTGTAGAGTTTAGAGTTGAACATAACTTTAAAATGATACAAGCTCTAAGCCAATATTTAAAGGCTAATGGATACGAATATGATGTTAAGGCTAAAGGAAAAGTTAAATAGGAAATAGGTGATTATATGGCAGAAAGACGTATGTTTGCAAAAACAATAATAGATTCGGATGCATTTCTAGATATGTCATTAAGTACACAAGCACTATACTTTCATTTAAGTATGAGAGCAGATGATGATGGGTTTGTAAATAATCCAAAGAAAATACAAAGGATGATTGGCAGCGGTGATGATGAATTAAAAATGCTAATAGCAAAGAAATTTATAATACCTTTTGAAAGTGGTATTTGTGTAATTAAGCATTGGAGGATGCACAACTATATAAGAAATGATAGGTATAAAGAAACAGTTTATACAGAAGAAAAATCAAGATTATATGTTGAAGAAAATAAAGCCTACACTTTGGAGGACAGAAAGGATACAAAGCGTATACCAGTTGTAAACCAAAAGGATACCAAGTGTCTACCTAATGGTATACCAAATGTAAACCAAGAGAATAACAAAAATGATGATACAAAAAATGTAAAAATACCGCCAAACATAGATATTTCAATGGGTGATGATGTTGGTATACCAAATGACAACCAGTTGGATACACAGGTTAGGTTAGGTAAGGATAGTATAGGTAAGATTAGTATAGATAAGGATAGGTTAGGTGAGGTTAAGGAAGATGTACCGAACCTACCACCTCTAATACTCTCTACTGATACTCATAAAAGAATTTATGAATTAGTTGGTAATGTTGGTTGGTTTAGTTGGTTTGCAGATTCAGAAATAATTGAAGATGAACAAGCTATAAGGATTGAAGTTAAAGACGATTTTAAAAGATCTATAATTCAAACTAAATACTTATCAATGTTAATGGATAATTTTAATAAAAGAATTGAGGTAATTTGATGGAAGCAATAAAACGAAGAATAGTAAAAATAAAAACTAAGTTAGGAATATGCAGTACAACTGGCTGTTTAAGAAGAGCAGCATATGACGTAGAAGTACCAGCATTGGGAATAAAAAGATGTATGTGTGAAAAACATTTAAACGAGCTTAAAAAGTTATTAAACGATTTGAGGAGTAATTAAATGAACCCAGAGCAAATAATAGAAGATATGAAACAACAATTAGCAGCACTTACTAGAGGTAATGATATGTTAAAGACATTAAGCCTTAAGAAGAATAAAGCAGAACAAATTTATAGAATGGCTTTAGCTAGAAAAATGTTACTTTTAAGAGCAGAAAAACACCCTGTAAGTATAGTACATGATTTAGCTAGGGGTGATGAAAAGATTGCACAACTAAGGCTAGATAGGGATGTAGCTGAGAGCAGTTACTTTACTTGTAAGAGTGAAATGGACAATCTTAGATTAAAGATAGAAGTTAACAGATCATTATTAAAGTGGAATGGTGTAGAACTTAAAAACTTATAAAAAATTTAAGGAGGATTAATTTAATGGGAAAATGGGTAGCAGAAATGTCATTAAATTCTGATATATGGCATGGAGATGAATTTGATACTAAAGAACAGGCTATAGCAGAAGGAAGAAAGTTAGCTAAAGATGATGATTTAAATAAGTTTAAAATTGGACAAACTGAACCAGCTTGTAACTTTGGAATAGATGTTGATAATGTAATAGAACGTATTAGTGAAACTATGTATGACGATATTGGAGAAGTTGCGGAGGATTATTTAGGTGATGTAACTGTAGAACATCTATTAGAACTAGAAGAAAAGTTAAATGAAGTATTTTTCAAATGGCAAAAAGAACATGGATATGAACCAACTTTTTATAAAATTATAAATATAGAAGAAATAAATGTTTAGATAAGGGGGTTATCAAGGTGAAATGTAACTGTATAAAAGATTTAGAAAATAGATTATTAGAAAAAGTTAAAGTAAGTGATAAGTTTCAAAATTTAGAAGGTGTATCTATAAAATCAAAGAATATGGCTTTTATGATTAAAAAAGATGGAACAGTAACTACGGAACCATATATAGAATTTGAAGCGAAAGCTCCATATAAGACAAAGAGCGGAAGCGAAAGAACAAAAAAGGAAGTTATAAATGTAACTTGTAATTATTGTCCATTTTGTGGTGAAAAAATTTAATTAACTAAATATGAGAGTAGATTTGAGTATTGATATACCCATCTATTCTCATATGATAATCAAATGATATTAGGAAGTGAGTTTATGGAAGATTTACTTAAGAAGTATGGGAGTAAGGAATTAGCAAGAATAACATATCGAAAGCTCCAAGATAAGAGAAATAAAAGAAGAAGGGATATTAATAACTTTACAGCAGATAGAATGAGAGCATCTTATGTAAGGATGTATGATAGTAGAAGGAAATTAAAACAATGGTGATTATTAAAGGGAAAATAAAAGGTAAAGCAAGACCAAGGATATGCAAGGGCCATGCGTTTACACCTAAAGATACAGTTGCATATGAACAGTTGGTAAGACTTTGTTATAAGGAACAGGATAATAGATTTATAGAAGGCTCTATAAGAGCAAATATAGTAGCTTACTATAAAATACCTAAGTCATATACAAAGAAACGTGTACAAGCAATTAGAGAGGGTAGAGAACTACCTACAAAGAAACCAGATGCAGATAATATTGCAAAAATTATTTTAGATAGTTTAAATGGAGTTGCTTTTAAGGATGATGCACAAGTGATTAGTTTATCAATAGAAAAAGTTTATACAGAGGATGAAGAAAGGATTGAATTAGAGCTAGAAGGAGTGATCTGATGAAACTAATTTTAGGGTGGATAGTATTTTTAGTTTTAGTAGTTGGATTAAGATGGAGAGCTACTAAAAATAAGAAAGTAAAATAAGTTCGCAATATGATTATATGACGAATAAAAAATGTTCTTTTAAAATTAAATAATGCGGTATTTATAATTAAATAAACAATGCTATTTTAGGGTAAAAAGAATTTAAAAGATGATATAATTAGAATTAATGAGAATGGTGGTGATAGTTATAGATAATTTTAGAAATATACTTTTATTAATAGATGAAATGTTTTCAGTAATTAATGAAATATCTATTGAATGTGAAAATGATCACAAGAAAAATATTTATTTAGCTGCTTTTTTTCTTGAATTTAAGAAGAAATCAATGGATAGATTTATGGAAAATGGGGTGTGCCCTCCAATATTTTATTTTATAGATCAAATTAAAGGAATGAGTACTGATGATGCAATTAATTTTCTTACTAATGAAGATGATTTGATAGATATTGATAAAATAATATTTAGTTCTTATATAAAAAAACATTATTGTACAGCTATGGATCAATGGGGAGAACATGAAAGTTATGATCATATTAAAGAATTTATTTCTAACATAAAAGATAATTTTGAGAGGGATAATATATTTTCTGCAACATTAAACCTATTTACATTGATAGAATTTAAAGTTAGAGAGGTATATGGTTGTAATATATCTACTGGAGAAATAACGAAGACTATTAAAAATGTTTTAAAAGAGCAATGTTTTAAATACAAAAAAGTTCCAAGTGAGGGTTTAGAGAAAATATATAATGAGTTCTTAGAAGGTGGAAGATTCAATTTATATAAGAGTACTCAAAATAAACCTCAATATATAACTAGACATATGTTGCATGGGGATAGACTTGACTTAATAGATAAAAAAAGAATGATTAGTTTAGTTTTTTTTACAGATTGCATATATAAGATGTTGTTTAAATTTGAAAATTAAAATTAATAATACCGTATTATTCAAAAAAGAATATGCGGTATTTTTTTATTAAAATTTAATTCATAATAGCAAGAAAGGAGGATTCAAAATGATACATGAATTAAAAATACTACCAGAGTATTATGAGAGTGTAAAAAATGGTGAAAAGAGATTTGAAATAAGAAAAAATGATAGAAGTTATAAGGTTGGAGATCTTATAAAATTAAATGAATTTGATAGAGATTATACAGGAAGAAGTAGTGTATATGAAATTATATATAAACTAGAGGGTGGCAGTTATGGACTAGAAAAAGGTTGGTGTATCTTATCAATAAAACCATGGCAAACAGAAACTTTTCTAGGAATTACAGTATTGCCTAGATAGTTAACAATAGGCAGATAAAACGAAAGAGCTACTGGTAATGTAGCTCTTTATATTAAAGGTGTCCATGAAGAGTATTTTAATATTTTGCTAATTAAATTCTTTTTGTTATTTGTTTTCTAATGTATTTACATTTAGGAGGATTAACCTCCTTAATGTAAAATTTAGAATAACAATTAGATATCACGTAAGCATTTTTATAATTAATACTACTATCAGTAAGAATGATAGTTCTAATAGTATAAGTGTTAAATACTTCAGCGATTCTATAAAAGAATTCTCTTTCATAGGACACCTCCTTTATTCAATTTGATAATTTAATTATATCCATTTAAATAATATTCTATACAGAGAGAAGTGTAAAAAGTGTTAGAAGGACAAATAAGTATTTTTGATAAACCAAAAGTTGAATTAATAGAGGAGTGTAGTAAGCTGCATCCTCTTTTGACTAAGGGAAGTATACACGAGCTTTATATGGAAAAAGAGAATAATTATATTATCCTTATTGATAATGTATTTTATGGACCATTAAAGAAAAGTGCAAGGAAGTGCTGAAAGTGAAATATGGACAAGTGAGTGCTTTTGATTTTGTTGAAGATGTAAAGAAGAATGAAGCACAAAAGGGCAAGTTTAAAAAGGTCAAGAAAATAATAAAAACAGATTCGGACAATGAAAATCTTAATAATACTGTATTTGACTTTAATATGGTTACAGGAGAAGAAAAACATATTAGAGTTCCATATAAACAAATGGTTGTGATTTTGGAAGCTTTATATAACTTTAAGAAAGATATTGAAGACAACATTCCAGAGGATCAGTTGAATAAATTAAGGTTTGAATATAAATTAGATGAAGTGAATTACTTAATAGAAGTTATGGAAACTGGAGCAGAATATAACTTTAATAGAAAATTAGAAAGATGTAGGACTAAGAAACCTAAAAATGATGATTCAGGAATGGATGCTCTTAGTGCTGCAATAGAATTAAAACAATAGGAGGTATTTATGGATAAAGATTTATTTAAGAAAACAGAAGCTATTTTATATGACTATAATAATTTAGCTTTGAGGATAGAGTTATTAAAAGCAGAAATTAAAGATTTAGAAGAATCTTATAAAGGGTGTGGGTCTATTGGATATGAAGAAAGGACACAATCAACTAACAAGTTTAGTTCATCAGTAGAGAATGAAATAATAGAAAGAGAAAAGGAATTAAAAGTATTAAGGGATGATTTATCGAAAAAGATAACTTTAAAACGTAGAATTGATGGAGCGGTTCAAGGTTTAAATGATGAAGAAAGAAAGCTAGTTGAATTAAGATATATAAATAAAAGATCATTAAGCTGGAATCAGATAGCTTTTGTACTTAAGTACAGTCAAGAGTATTGCAGGAAAGATTTGAGAAATAAAGCAATAATTAGTATAATAGATATTATCTTTTATAATCCATATATACAGAATAAATTGGTTTTGAACTAATATGAAAAAATTATTATATGAGTTATTATTTTAATGGAGAGGTGATTAAAGTGACAGAAATAATAGAATTTGAAGATACGAAGTATGAAAATTATTCAGAATATTGTAGAGCAAGGGGATTAGATAAAATAGAGGAGTGTCCAATATGTAATGTTGGTATATCTCCAGATATAAAGGCAATATTCAACCATAATGAGGATGAGTATTTAATCAGTATTTGTCCTAGCTGTGAAGAAGTATTCATTATAAAATATGGATTTGGTAGTGGTGGGAATTTTAGATTTATTGACATATTCCCTAAAAATGAAAAGGATACTATATTTGATGACAAGATAGAAGAAGTATCTCAACAATTTATTAAGATTTATGAACAAGCTAGTAAAGCAGAGAAAAATGGACTAGATGAAATTGCGGGTATGGGATATAGAAAGGCATTAGAGTTTTTGATAAAAGATTATGTATCAAAAATTAATTCAGATCAAGAAGAAGAAATAAAGAAAATGCTATTATCAAGATGTATAAACGATTTGATAGAAAATCCTAAAATAAAATCTATGGCACAACGTGCTGCTTGGTTAGGAAATGATGAAACTCATTACATAAGAAAATGGGAGGATAAAGATATAACCGATTTGAAAAATATTATAGATTTAACTGTATATTGGATACTTTTTGAAATGCATACAAAAGAATACGAAGAGATAATGAGTAGATAAAAAATAACTACCGCTTTTGTACCATAATACTACCAACATAGTACTGTTTATTTGTAGTATTCTATATATGAGTACAGGCTTAACATAAGCGTTCATAAATCTCAAAGTACTATACCCTTTTGTTCTATAAAAAGGTAGCATTAATTTGCTACCGTATGGAAAGTTACTCAAGTGGTTAAGAGGGCAGTTTGCTAAACTGTTAGTAGGTGTTAAGAGCATCTAGCAAGAGTTCGAATCTCTTACTTTCCAACACGTTCTCATTATTAACCTCGGTAGGGATTATGAACATTCAGTAAAGAATCTAGTTTATTAAACTTGGTTCTTTTTTGAGGTTGGAAAAAATGTTATAATAATACATATTAGATACTAGGGAGGAGAAATAATGAAAATGAGATTTGTTCAAATTAAAAAGTTAATAAGTAAATTAGAGGAAAAAGGATTAAATAGAACTAAGGATGAAGATGACTTATTAAAAGAACTAAAATTGGTTGATTTAGTAACAAAGGATGGTGTGTATTTAAACGAAAGTCTTAAAATGGATCCCAATAAATGCCCAACATGTGGAAGACCTAGGTAAACATGGCGATTGGTTGTTTTTATGTATCTAAAAATGAGGATATTGAATATGATATAGTTTTTGCTAAAAATGATAGTGCTTGTAATGGAGAAATTCCTGAAGAACAGGTAAAGGTATATGAGATGTCAGAGGATATAGTTGAGGTAATAAAATCTTTAATTAACTCAAGTAAACAGAAAAAAGATGAATACTTTGAAAAACTACTGTCTAACACACAGGTTGGACTAGTGGGAGAAAATGCGCAACCAGAAATAGCTTTAAAGGGTTTAAAAAAGCTAAAAGTTGAGATGGTAGCAAGTGAAAGTGGTCGTATTAAGAATTATTATATGATGAAGCTTGGGATGATAGCATTAAGTTTAATTTGTTTAAGTGGTTTTATTGTATTCATAATTAATAATATGCATATATTCTATTTAAATAAATATTTTTTTGTTTTTCAAGGTGCTATGGTAGGTGCATGGATATCATTTGGAGCTAGAAAAGTAGAACTAAAGTTTGAAGAATTAAGTAAGATTGAAGTGGATTTGCTAAACCCATTATTAAGGCTAATCTTTATAGGAATTTGTTCAATAGTATTATATCTATTTTTTTCATGCGGAATAATAAGTTTTAAGGTTGGAAGTTTTACTAGTGAAATTTTACCTAATTCAATTGAGGCACAATATTTATTAGGAACTTTATGTGGATTAATAGAATATAAGATAGCTGTAAATATATATAACAAAGCGGACTCAATTATAAAATTTTAATAAAATTGATTAAATTTTATATTACAATATAAATAAGCGAGGTGGTGATAGGTGGCAAGAGCACCAAATGAAAAAGTAAGCAAAGCTTATGAATTGTACAAGCAAGGATATAAGTTAGTAGATATATCAAAAGAATTAAATATACCATCTAGCACAGTTCGAAGATGGAAGAAAACATATAACTGGGATAGTGAACGTTCGGATAAAAATAATGAACGTTCACTTAAACAGAATAATAAAAAAGTAAAGAAGAAAGAGCCTATTGCAGAAGAAGTAAAAGAGGTATTAAAGAATACTGAACTTACGGATAAGCAAAGGCTCTTTTGTATTTATTATATAAAGAAGTTTAATGCTACTAAGGCATATCAAAAAGCTTATGGATGTAGTTATGAAACAGCATTGGTAAATGGTCCAAGACTGCTAGGAAATGCTAGGATACAAGAAGAAGTTAAAAGTCTTAAAGAAGGCAAGCTTAATAGATTATTATTAAGTGAAGAAGATATATTCCAGAGGTATATGGATATAGCTTTTAGTGATATTGGAGATTACTTATCTTTTAAGAAGCAACGTAAAAATAAATGGACCAAGAGTGACAATGGTGAGGATATTCCAGTTATTAATCCAGACACAGGAGAGCAAGATTACTTTGAATATAATGTAGTAGAGCTTAATGATAGTAAAGAACTAGATACAAGCATATTACAAGAAGTATCAGAGGGAAAAGATGGTGTAAGGATAAAACTTCAAGACAAGATGAAGGCACTTCAATGGTTGGCGGACCATATGGGAATAGCTACAGATAAGCAAAGAGCAGAAATAAAAGTATTAGAATCTAAGATAGTTAATAATGAAAAGAGTAAAGAAGATAAGATTGATGAATACTTTGGTAAATTAGAGGAGTGTTTTAAAAATGCTTGATGATTTATACCATAAAAAGCAACAAGAAGTAATGCGATATGCAATGAATAATGATTACTTTATGCTTATCAATCACGGAGCAAAGAGAACAGGAAAGACTATTTTAGATAATGACTTGTTTTTATATGAGCTTAGAAGAGTTAGAAAGATAGCTAATGAATTTAATATACCTCTTCCACAATATATTTTAGCAGGTGCAGACCTAGGAGCAATACAAAGAAACGTACTTAATGAATTAACTAATAAATATAATATTGATTTTAAGTTTGATAAACATAATAGATTTATATTATTTGGAGTTCAAGTGTGCTGCTTTGGTCATAGTAAAATAAATGACTTAGGAAGAATAAGAGGTATGACTTCATTTGGTGCATATATCAATGAAGGTACAATGGCAAATGAAGAAGTATTTAATGAAATAAAAGCTAGATGTTCTGGAGAAGGTGCAAGGATTTTAATTGATACTAACCCAGATCAACCAGAGCATTGGTTAAAAGTCAACTTTATTGATAAAGCAGACGGTAAAGTAATACAAGCTTTTCATTATGAACTAGATGATAATACTTTCTTAAGTGATAGATACAGGGATAACATTAAGGCATCAACCCCAAGTGGTATGTTTTATGATAGAGATATTAAAGGACTATGGGTATCAGCAGAAGGAATTGTATACAAAGACTTTAGAAAAGATATTCATTATATTAGTTCTAGTAAGCTAAAGGATATTAATTTTGTAAAGTATTTTGCAGGTGTTGACTGGGGATATGAACACTTTGGTTCAATAGTTGTAATTGGTAAAGATGATAAAGGAAACTTGTATTTATTAAAAGAGTACGCTAAGCAATATGAAGAGATAGACTACTGGGTAAAGGTAGGTAACGAAATTAAGGCTAAGTATGGTAATATTCTTTTTTACTGTGATAGTGCAAGACCAGAACACGTTGCAAGATTTAGAAAAGAAGGTTTAAAGGCTAAGAACGCTGATAAATCTAGGTTAAGTGGAATAGAGGAAGTTGCTAAAAGATTTAAGATGGCAACTTTTTTTATTGTAGAAGATGAAGTTGAATTATTTAAAAAAGAAATATTTATGTATGCATGGAATAAGAAAACAGGAGAGCCTATTAAGTTATGGGATGATGTTTTAGATTCAATAAGATATGCGATATACACAGAAAATAAAGGGTCAAGTATAAAAGTTCTTAAATAGAAAGGAGGAATTATATTGTTTGGATTAGGTAAGCCAGTAGGAGCAGCAGGACCTATCAATACTATTCAATGGTTAACAGAAGAATTAAATGATTTCTTAAGTTCAAATAAAAGAAAACTAATGTTAACTGGTGATAAGTATTATGAAGTAGATAATGATATATTCCAAAGGAAGATAACAAGACCTACTGAAAAAGGTGGAGAAGAAGAAGTTAAATATAAGGCTAACAATAAATTAGCACACGCTTTTTATAAGAATTTAGTAGATGAAAAAGTAAACTACCTTTTAGGTAAAGAATACACTTTAAAATCTGATAATGAAGAATATATAAAGAAACTTGATTGGACTTTAGGGGAAGAATTCCTTGATATATTAAATGAGCTTGGATATGAAGCTTCTAATAAGGGGTTAGGATGGTTACATATATTCATAAACGAAGAAGCTAAACTTGATTATATGGTTATTCCTAGCGAACAGGTAATACCAATATGGAAGGATAGAAGGCATAAAGTATTAGATAGACTAATAAGACTTTATGATGTTTTAGTTTATGAAGGAACAGAAAAGAAAACAGTAACTAAGATTGAACTATGGTATCCAGATAAAGTTGAGTATTATGTTAAAGATGGTGAAAAGATATTATTAGATTCAGAGAGATATTTAAACATTGAAGGTGATGCAGGACATTATACTAAAGATGGTAAACAATCAGTATGGAATAGAGTTCCTTTCATAGCGTTTAAGAATAACAGAAAAGAATTAGGCGATATTAAATTTATAAAGAGCTTAGTGGATGGTTATGATTTAAGTAGAAGTGATGTAGCAAACTTTATAGAAGAAGTTAAGAATCTTATATATGTACTTAAGGGATATGATGGTGACGAACTTAGTAAGTTTATGGAATACTTAAATTATTATAGAGCAATAGTTGTAGATGAAGATGGAGCAGTAGATACTTTAAATCCTACTATTGATGTAGAAGCAATTAAGATACATTATGAACAATTAAAAAGAGATATCAATGAATGTGGGCAAGGAGTAAGTAAAGACTTAGATAAGTTTGGTAGTGCTCCAAGTGGTATAGCATTAAAGTTCTTATATAGTGGATTAGATTTAAAATGTAACTCTTTAGAAGTTTTATTTAAGAAAGCTTTTAAGGAGTTATTGTATTTTATAAATATATATTTAAGTGAGAGTAGTCAAGGCTCATATAAAGATGTACCAGTTGAATTAATATTTAATAAGAATATTAAGATTAATGAAACTGAAACTATTAGTAATTGTGTTAATAGTAAAGGAGTAATTAGTAATAAAACTATAATGTCTAATCATCCTTGGGTTAAAGATCCAGTAGCAGAGCAGGAACAACTTGATAAAGAAAAAGAAGAGTTTGGAATAAACTTTGATAAGATACCATTACCTCATAAAAAAGTAGGTGAAGGTGATGAAGAATAGTGAGTACTGGGAAAAGAGAGTAGCAGAACCTACTTGGAATTTATACAATTCACTAGAAGAAAAGAACAGAGCATTATTAGAAATGTATCAAGAAGCAAGTAATAACATAGCAGAGGAACTGTATAAGCTTACAGAGAAGATACAATCATCTACACCTACATTAAGTGATATGCATAAGTATAATAGGCTCACAAACCTACAGAACAATATGAATTCTATTATTAAAGAACTTGGGTTAAACGTAGAGAACTTTGGTAAAAAGAATATGTATGAAGGTTTCAGTAAGAACTATAAGGTTATTATGGAAGCATTAGGAGAAATAGATTTTTCAATGCCTAATACAAAACTTATGGAAGAAATGCTTAATAGACCTTGGTTAGGTAGTAACTACTCAGAAAGACTTTGGAAGAATACTAAAGTTTTAGCTATGAATATGAATGAGATACTTACAACAGGGTTACAACAAGGTAAGACAGTAACAGAAATGGTTATTCAACTTAATAACAGGATGAATAATGGTTTTAATGAATCTCACAGATTAGTAAGAACAGAAACAATGCATTATTTAAATGAGAGTAGTTTTAAAGCTTATGAAGATGCAGGATGTAAGGAAGTTCAGTTATGGGCTGCATCAGATGAAAGGACTTGCCCTAGATGTGGAGTTAAGCACGGTAATATTTATAGAATGAAGGATAGACCTAGTTTACCACTTCACGCTAATTGTAGGTGTACTTACTTACCAGTAGTTGATGCTAAGGATGCAATTAAAGACCACGATAAAGCTAAAGAAGATATAAATAATGAGTTTAGTAGAAGAAGTAATGAAGGATATAAGTTTAATGATGATGGAACTATAAAAATAACCGAGGATCATAAAGGAGAACACTTTAGTATTCCTAGACAACATAAACCATATTCAGTAATAGAAACTGATTCTATTAAAAAAGGAATTAGGCAAATAGATAGAACTTATTATAACAAAGATGGTATGATGGCAAAACAAGTTCATTCTGGACCACACGGAGCACCTAAGTTACATCCATATGGAAAGAACGGAGAACATTGCCATAAATATAGTTGGGATAAAGAAGGAAAATGTAAGAGAATTACCAAAGAATTAAGTCATAAAGATAGAAAGTTAAATAAGGATATATTATAATAAAGGTAAGGAAGTGATTTTATGACAAGAAAAGAGTTAAAAGATTTTGTTGAAATAAATGATACGTCTTTTTTCTATAATGGAAAAGAATATTATATATTCTTATTGAATGATGGATTTAATGTTGGGTGTTATGATGATGATAAATCAAAGTTTTTTAAAGAATATGATGATATGCTTAAAGAATGGAAGATTGAAGGTAAATCATTAGGAACAATATTAGATAAGATTGAATTAAATTATTAAAAGCATCTACTTAGATAATGAGTAGGTGCTTTTATTATGTCTAAATTTAAGGAGGAACAATTATGTTAGCTGAATGTGATAAATGTAATTTTGAATTTGAACCAAAGCAAGAAATAGAAAAGGTTAAAGGTGATATAAGAAGAGTTTACTTTATTTGTCCTAATTGTGGGAAGAAGTATATAGCTTACTATCTAAGTAGCAAGATAGAACAAAAGCAAGATAAAATAAGAAAATTAATAGTAAAACTTAATACTTATTTTAAAGGAACCGATAAAGGGAAAGTGTATTTGAAAGAGTATGAATCACTGAATAAGGAAATTAAAGAGGATATGCAAAATTTAAGAAAAAGATTTGGTAATTAGTAACTCTATTAATTTTACAATATATAATTTTACAAGGTATAATTGATAGTAATTAATTTATATTGGAGGAATTATATATTGAAATTAGTACAATGGATTATTGATTGGGTTAACCATACTACTCCAGATGGATGGCTTTCGCTTTGGGGAAGTATACTAGGGTTTGTAGGTATAATCTGGACTATAAAGCATACAAAAAAACAATTTAATAAGGAAAAGAAAATTAATGTAAAACCGTTTCTGAACGTTGATTTGATAAACCATAAAGAAAATGGAAGAAGTTTAGGATTAATTGAAATAAATCAATTTAAAAATAGAAATATGTATGAAGATACTAAGATAGGACTAGAAATTTCTAATTTAGGGTTAGGCAATTGTTTAGGATGTAAATTAATTGAGATTAATAAACAGGGTAGAAGCATTAATGAAGATAATATATTTATTGGAAATATAAAGAAAGACAGTAGTGTTGTTCATAACATTAAGTTTATAATTTGGTATGGAGATATTTTAGATAATTATAAGAAAAAATATGTAGGGGGGAAAATAAAAGATTTTAGTGAATCATATAGAACGTTAGAGGAAGAGATAAATAAATCAGAAATTAATAGAATAGAGATTGTATTTTTATATAAAGATGTCTTAGATACTGTGTACAAAAAAAGCGTATACTTAGATATAGGTGTTATATTTAATATTAAAACTAATGATATTCATTATATAGAGGATATAGAATTTTCAAGGATTTATTATAGAATAAAGGAAAATTATCAGAAGGAAATTTGAAAAAGTCTTAGAAATAAGGCTTTTTTGTTTTGCCTTTTTTACTTTATTCCAGGCGTAAAAGAAGAAATAAGTAACTATATTAGAGAAGCAAACTCGTATTAAAGCGTAAATATAGGAGGGATTCAAAATGAAGTTTGAAGAATTATTAAAAGCTCAAGGTTTAACTGATGAACAAATTAAATCAGTTATGGGAGCAATGAAAAAAGAAAAGATTTATACTACTACTCTTGAAAATGCAGAGGATAGGTATAACAAATTAAAAGGTCAGAAAGAAGATTTAGACGAGCAGATTAAAACTGCTAATAACACAATCAAAGATCTAAAGAAAAATAATGCTGATAATGAGGAATTGCAAAAGACTATTAAGCAGCATGAAGATACTATCAAGACTCTAAAAACTGATAGTGAAACAAAGATTAGAAATTTAACTTTAGATAGTGCTATTAGTAATGCATTAACTAAAGCCAAAGCAAAGCATTCTGATTTATTATCTAGCAAGATTGATAGAGATAAGTTAGTAATAAATGAGGATGGAACAGTAACAGGATTAGATGAACAGCTTAAAGGATTTAAAGATACCTATAAAGATATGTTTGAAGTTACTTTAGGCGGAATTACACCACCTAACCCAGATAGTAAACCAAGTGTAGGAAACTCTTGGGAAGATTTTGTTAATAATGCTGATAATATGACTGCTGAACAAATAGCAGAAGCATATAACAATTTAAAATAAGAAAGGATGATGAATAATGTCAGTAGAAAGTTTTAAGCCACAATTATGGGAGGGTACATTACTTGCAAACTTCCATAACATAAGTATTGCGGATGCAATAACAAGTAAACCAACAGATATAAAAGGTAATAAGGTTACATTCAATAGAATAGGATCAGGAACAGTTAAAGATTATGAAGGAAGTATTGCTTGGGATGATATAAATACAACTCCAATAGATATGACTTTTGAGCAAAAGAAATATTTTGCATTTTCACTTGAGGATGTAGATAAGGTTCAATTAAAAGGTGATGTTATGAAAGCAACAACTGCTGAACATGCAGCGGTATTAGCAGAAACATATGATGGATATGTATTAAGCAAGTTAGCAAGCAATAAAAAGAATGTATTAGCAGCTAAGGAGTTAACACCTCTAAATGTTTATGATGCAATAGTAGATATGGGAACTAAATTAAGTAAAAATAAAGTTCCTAAAACAGATAGATTTGTAACTGTAGATGCAGAAATCCTTGGATTATTATCTAAAGATGCTAGGTTTACTAAAAATCCAAGTGTACTAGCTAATGGATTTGTTGAAGGACAAAAAATAAATGGTATGCAAGTTATGGCAAGTGAAGAACTACCAACTAATACTATTGTTGCACATCATAAGAGTGCTATAGGTGCTGCTAAACAGTTATCAGAAACAGAAGCAATGAGATTGCAAAGTTCATTTGCAGATGGTATTAGAGGATTATGTGTATATGATAGTGTTATTTTAAGAGAAGATGCTATTGTAACTCAAAAGTATACATTGAATCCTAATGTTACTGCACCACAGCCACAAGCATAGAAGAGAGGGTAAAACCTCTCTATTTTAATTTAAGAAGGTGATTAAGATAGATAGTAAGGTTTTATTAGAAAAAATAAAAAGAAGAAGTAATTCAGCAGCTAATCAATCGGATGAATTAATCAATGATCTTATTGAAGAAACTCAAGAAGAAATAAAAGCCTATATTCATAGAGAAGATATTCCACCAAGTTTAGAGGGATCATTAATTGAATTAGTAATTATCAAATGTAATAGGCTAGGAACAGAGGGAATAAGTTCAGAAAGTTTTAGTGGAGTTAGTACAAGTTATCTTGATGGATTTCCTAAAGATATAACAAAGAAATTAAGAAGTTGCAGAAAGCTTCCTTAGGTGGTGAGAATATGAGTATTAATTCAGAAATGAGAAAACTTATATTACAAGAGAATAAAGAAATAACAACAAAGTCTATGGCTAGAAAGAAAGATTGGGTAGATTTTAAAGAACCTATTTTAATTGCAATCTATGAAACAGATAGTAGAGTTAATACTAATAATGCTAAATGGAAAGAAAGTACTCATATAGGGTTAACATTCAATAAGAATATTACTTCTAAGAACAGGTTAAAGGATGGGGAAAAGATTTATAACATAACAGGAGTAAATCCACAAGGTAGATTAAATCAAGTTTTCTTGAAGGTGATAGAAAATGTCTAATAACGAAGAGTTTAAAAATAGTTGTAAAGAAGCAAAAGCTAAAATGAATATGCAACTAAGAAAAAACATTAATAAATGTTGTTTACTTATTAAAAGAGAAGCTGTTAAAAACTGCCCAGTAGATAGGGGAATATTAAGAGCTAGTATATTTTTTAGAACACTTCATAATATGAGTTCAGTAAATGGTTATGTAGCAAGTAATTTAGAATATGCGCCTTATGTTCACCAAGGTACAGGTATATATGCAGTAAATGGTGATGGAAGAAAAACGCCTTGGAAATATGAAGTTAAAAATGGTAAATATAAAGGTGAACATTGGACTGTAGGACAAAAACCACAACCATTCTTAGAAAATGCTAAGGTTAAGAATATAGATAAGATACAAATAATATTAGGGGAGGGATTGAGATAGAAAACACAATAATTGAGTACTTAAATACAAATAAAGAATTAATTGAGTTAGTTGGTGAAAATAGATTTTTCCCATTAATGACTACAGATATTTCTAAGCCTTCCTTAGTATATTCATATACACCAATATTTAAAGATTATGTAAGTCAAACTCAATTAGAAATAAAGGTGATATGGAATGATTATGATGAAGTAAAAGCTATAGAGAAATGCTTAGAGAAGATATTTATAAATAAAGAAAGTGATGACAAGTTTAAGAAGTATAAAAATATAATATTTAAACCCACAAGAAGTGGAGGAGGAACGTTATTCAGAGATGATCTACAGATGATTGAGAATAGCGTTATTTTTATAATTAAATGGAGGGAAGAAGTAAATGAATAAAGATGAAATAATTTTAGGTTCTGGTGAAATATTTATGTATGAATTTACAGGTGACACTATACCAGAAGATAAAGCAATAGAAACAGAAGAAAATAATGTAGGGTATTGCAATAGTGGATTTAAGATTGATTACAAACCTAAAAAGTATGATGTTAAAAATCAATATGGTAGGGTGGTAAAGTCATTTATTACTGATGAACAGATAAGTGCAAAGACAGGAATAATAAGTTGGGATTTATCAAAGTTAGCTTTATTATCAACAGCAACATTTAAAGAAGATATAGAAAAGAAAGTTAGAAGACTTACGTTTGGTGGTGGTGGAGCTTTAAAACCAATACTATTAAGATTTGTACATGAAAAAGATAATGGTAAGAAATTAAGATTTACTATGATAGGTCAAGGTGGTAATGGGTTTGGATTAGATTTTGCAGAAAAGGAAACTTCAATAAATGCTGAAATACAAGGAATAGAGAAAATTAAAAACTTTCTTGCAGTATTTGAGGAAGAAATGGAAGATGCCGAGATTATACCAGCACCAAAAAATGAAACACCACAGCAATAAGGAGGGCATAGATGTTAGATTTAGATTTAATAAACAATAGTACTTTAGATATAAAGATAAATGGAGAAATAGTAGGGGTTAAAGAACCTACCTATTCTTTAGTTATAAAAACAAAAAAGTTTTTTAATGGATTAGATAAGAGCAAGGATCCAGTAAAATCACAAAATGAAATTTTACTAGAATTTCTGAATAACAATGTTGATAGCAAGAAGTTTACAGAAAGAGATATTATGGCTATGTCTAGTAAGGGAGTTACTGCATTATCTAAATTACTAATAGATACAATAACAGGAGTAGAAGCAAACCCAAACTAAGAACTCCCATTCCAGAAGGGAAAATAGGAAAGCTTATAGTAGAAAAGTACTTTCCAACGGAAGAATGGGAGAATGACATAAAATATATAAATATAACTGCAAATATAAAAGCAATAAGTGAGTATACAGGCTTGAACTTCAATGAGGTTTATAGCTTGTCATATTCACTTTTTTTATTGTACTCAAAAGAATCTTGGATATATGGATTAAAACAAACCGAAAAAGGTAGAGAGTTCTTAGAAACATTATGGGGTCTTACTAGAACAGAAGCAGATTATACAAAAATCAAAGAATTTAAGGCAATGAAAGGAGGTAGTTAGATTATGGCTAATGGAATTGAATTAGCACCGTTATTAGTAGAAGTAAACGCTAAGTTAGACCAATTCAATAGTGCAATGGATAAAGTTGAAGAGCGTGGAGAAAAAACAGCAAATAATGCTACATCAAAGCTAAATAAGATTGGTGGAGGATTAGAAAAAGTTGGCGGTAAACTAACTACTCACGTTTCATTACCACTTATGGCAGTAGGTGGAATTGCAGCTAAAACAGGTATGGATTTCGAAGCTGAAATGTCTAGAGTAAAAGCTATAAGTGGAGCAACTGGGGATGAATTTAAATTACTTGAAGATCAAGCATTATCTTTAGGTCAAAGTACGGCTTTTAGTGCTAGTGAATGTGCTTTAGGTATGGAAAACTTAGCAAGTGCAGGATTTAGTGTTAATGAAATTACCCAAGCTATGCCAGGGCTTTTAGATTTAGCAGCATCTAGTGGCGAAGACCTTGCAACAAGTTCTGAAATAGCAGCATCAACTCTTAGAGGATTTGGATTAGAAGCAAAACAAGCAGGGCACGTTGCAGATGTATTGGCAAAAAATGCAGCAGTTACAAATGCAGCGGTAAAAGATACTGGTGAAGCTATGAAGTATGTTGCACCTAGTGCTAGAGCAGCTGGATTAAGTTTAGAAGAAGTAACAGCAGCTATTGGGTTAATGGCTAATGCAGGTATTAAAGGTAGCCAAGCAGGAACTACTTTAAGGGGAGCTTTAGCAAGACTAGCAAAACCGAGTGATGCTATGGCGGCAGCTATGGAAAGAATAGGATTTACTGCATATGATGCTAATGGGAAAATGAAACCATTATCTACTATGATGGGTGAATTAAATGATAAGACTAAAAAGCTTACTGATGAACAAAAGCAAAATACAATAGCAACAATATTTGGTACTGAAGCATTGAGTGGTATGACAGTATTAATGCAAAACGGTAAAGAAGGTATACAAGAACTTACTAATAATCTTAAGAATTGTGATGGTGCAGCAAAAGAAATGGCTGAAACTATGCAAGATAACACTAAGTCATCTATAGAACAGGCTTTTGGTGCCTTAGAAACTGCTAGTATAAAAGCATTGCAAGTGGCAGCACCTGCTATTAAAAGTGTGGCAGAAGATATTGGAGCATTAGCAGATAAGTTTAGTGAATTAAGTCCAGAAACCCAAGAAATGATTTTAAAGATGGGATTATTTGCAGTAGCAGCAGGACCAGTTATGTCTACAGTTGGAAAAGGTATAAGTCTATTTAGTAAATTAACACCTTTAGTTAGTGCAGCAGGAGTTGCAACAGCGGGAGCAGGAACAGCTGCAGGAGGTGCAGCAATTGGATTTGGTGCATTAAGTACTGTAGCATTGCCTTTAGTTGCTATTGTTGGTGCTGTAGCTGGGGGTATATACTTATTTACTAAGAATACAGAGTTAATGAATGGTAGTTGTTTAAAGAGTAGTGAGGAACTTGGAGTAGTTGGAAATGCTCTAGAAATGTTGCATGGTGATATAGCACTTACAGCGGATGAAATGGATAGGATGAATATAAAACATAAAGACTGGAGCGATAAAATAAGTCCAGAAACCCAAAAAGCACTTACGGAAACATCAGATAAAATATCTAAATTAAATTTTGAGTTGGAAACAACTAATGGTTTGGATGGAGTTATAACAAAGTCACAAATTAATGGTTTAAAGAAAAGAACAGATGAATTGTTTAATGAGACAATTCAGAAAATAAAACAAAGAGCACCAGAGTCACAAAAGGCTATGGCCGAATCTTTTAAAGCAGACGATGGGAAGCTAGATGCTAACGAAAAGAAGTTAAATGAATTCTTTAAGAAATCACAAAATAAACAAATAGAAGAAGTTAGTAAGTATCAAAAACAAATCAATGCGATTTATGATAAAGCATCTAAAGAAAATAGAGATGTCAAGCAAGATGAAATCAAAAAAATTCAAGAGTTAACTATTAAAATGGGACAAGTTAATCTAAGTAATACAGTTAAAAATAATCAAGAGCTTATGGCAGCACAGGCTGATTTTAATGCTAGAATGAAAAATCTAGACATGAATGGATTAAGTGCCTTGTTAACTGAAAAAGCTAATGCTAGAGATAAAGAATTAACAAAAATAAGACAAAATTATGATAAACAAATAGAAGAATTGAAATTATATAGACCTAAAATGAATGCGGAACAACAAAAAGCGTGTGATGATCAGATTAAGAAATTAGAGAAATTAAAAGCAGATAGCGTAAATAATGAAAAGAAAAAATATAGAGGTTTTCTTGATGAAGCTATGAAAAAGTATCCAGAGTTAATAGATTATATCAATACAAGTAATGGACAAATACTAAAAGATGGTGAGCAAAATGATTTTAAAAGATTAAGAAAATATACAAGTCATATGGATGGTATGATGGGTATAACTCAAAGTGGATACTATAAAATATATGATAAAACAAGAGAAAAAATGACAGATTGTTATGTTGAAGTAGATGATGTAAGTGGAAGGATAGTTGGAGCTTGGGATAGATATACAGGTCAAATTTATGGTAATCCTATAAAAGCTAGGGAAGATATAAATGAAGATATAAAAAATGGACAAGTTTTTGCGCCTATAGCAGAAGGATACCATGATAAAGCAAAACAAAAAGTATGGGATGATGCAATAAAGGTTCAATGTAGTAAAGATTGGGATATGTTTGGTTGGGTTAAAGATGCTTGGGGTGGCATAAAAAGTTGGTTTAGTGATAATCCGGTTGAGGTTTCAAGTAGTGGAGGTAGTGGTAACTCAAGTTCACATTACAACGGACTTGATTATGTACCTTATGACGGTTATTTAGCAAGGCTACACAAAGGTGAGAGAGTAATGACTGCTGATGAAAATAGTAAATATAGTAACAGTAATAATACAACAAGCACTACTGTTAACTTTAATGGAAATTATAACTTTAGAGATAGAAATGATATTGATTATTTTATGAATCAAGCAGCTATCAAATTAAAGGGGGTTAGGTAATGATCGTAAATAGTATTGATATATTAGAAAAGTTTAATGCGATTATGACGGGCAGGGATATTCAAGCTTGTAATATAGTAACTTATGAGGAATGGCTTGAAGATTCTTTTGATCCTCATATAAATAAACAAAAAGAAGGTTATAGTGCTATTACGGTTAAACTACTAATCGAAGGTAAGAGTGAGGAAGATAATTTATATAAAATAAGTCAAATAGTAGCTTTATGTAAAAAAGGAGAATTGAAATTTAGTGATTTGGAATTTACCTATAATATTTCTTTAGAAAAACATCAAGAGAAATTAGTAAGCAAAATACTATATGAATTAACACTAAACTTTAAATCTACTTTCAAGCTTAGTGAAGAATTAACTATAGAAATGAATAGAGAAACATTTAAGAGCATTAATGTTAAAGGGAATGAAAAGACACCTTGCATTATAGAGATACTACCATTATGGGATACAATAGATATTTCAATTAGTGGATTAAACGATACATTGATTATAAAAAATCTTAAAGCTAATAAAAAAATAATAATAGATAGTATTAAGGGAACTGTTTTAGAAGAAGGTAAAAATAAATTTGGTGATACTGACTTCTGGGAGTTTCCTTTTTTAGTTTCAGGTACTAATAACATAAGAGTTAACAAAGATACGTGCAATATAAAAATTAAGTATAAAAATAGATATATTTAGAAAGAAGGAATAAAAATGACAAATGAAACTGTAACAAAAGTATCAAGCGATATAAAAGAAACAACAAATTTAAGTGGAGTTATAAATGTTGAAGCTAATGGAATGAATCAACAGGTTATGACTATACAATGTAATTTAGGTGAAAATAGTGTAGCTAATATTCAAACTTACGTAACTAATCAAGAGTTATTTTTAGCAAATAGCCAACAAGTATCAGAAGAAGTTCAAAAGTTTAGAACTAAAGCTACAGAAGTTGCTAAGGGTTTAAACTGTTTTGTATTTTAATTAAGGAAAGTAGGTAAAAAGAATGAGTAAAAAAAGAAACTATAATAAAAAACAAAAGGCAATAGATGTAGATTATAAAGAAGTTAATCAAGATCAGCAGGAACCAAAGCCAACATTTGAAGAAGGAAATTATATAATTCAAGTTGTATCTAAAGGAGAAATAATAAAGAAGTTAGCAGTAGCAGGTGGAGAAATATATATTCAAAAATTAGCAGATGGAGGTCTAACAGTAGACCTTAAATAGAAAGGTGGTTAGACTATGCTACAATTATTTGATAAAAACAACAGAAAAATTGCATTACTAAATAAATGCAAAAATATTTGTATAGAAAGCGTTCTGGAGAGTGGAGATAAAACACTCTCTTTTTTATATCCAAGTGATGATATATTTAACAATAAAATTGAGGAAGAAACTTATATAAGAACTAGATATGATGAGTTTGTAGTAAAGACAAAAGCTAAAGTCAATGAAATGGATTCATATGTTTGTAAACTCAATGTTGAGAACTTAACAGGAAACTTTTTTGATAGATTTGATAGTAAAGAGCAACCTTTATTAAATGCTCTAAATCTTGCTGTAGTTGGAACAGGATGGATTATAAACATAGATAACTATACAAAGAATATTAAAAGGACAATAAGAAAAGTTGCAACTAATAGTTGGAATATACTTAAAGATGTTAAAAAAGTGTATGGAGTAGATATTAGATATGATACTCTAAATAAAGTTATTTACATTTATGATAGTCTTGGTAGTGATAGAGGTATCTATTTTATAGATAGTTTGAATTTAAAGGCCCTACAGGTTCAGAGTAATAGTTATGATTTTTATACAAGAATAGTTCCACAAGGTAAGAATGGTTTAACTATAGAAAGTGTAAATGGTGGAGTTGGATATTTAGAAAATAAAAAGTATTCATCTAAAACATTAACTTACTTTTGGAAGGATGAAAGGTATACTAATCCACAAAGTTTAAAAGAAGATGCACTTAGAAAATTAAATAGTATGTGTATTCCATATAAAAGCTATATAGCACTTATTTCTAATTTAGCAAAAATAAATGAAGAATATAAAGATATTCTTGATTATGAATTAGGAGATACAGTAACACTTATTTCTAGACAAAAGAATGTTAAAGAAAAACAAAGAATAGTTAAGATTAAAGAATACCCTCAAGATCATAGCAAAGATACTGTAGAGTTAGCTAATAAATCACTCAATTTAGATACTGAAAAATTAAAAGTAGATGAAATTGGGGAAACAATAGACAATGTTACAACAGATAATGGAACACTCAAAGGAAGCACAATAGATGGAATTACTACTAAGCAAATAGAAGATTTTGAAGCTAATGTAATTAAGGTTACTAATTTAAAGGCGGTATATGCAGAAATAGAAACACTAAAGGTAGGAAAAGCTGATATACAAAACCTTAATGCAGTAACTGCAAGAATAGGTACACTAGAATCTACTAAAGCAAACATAACTGATTTAACATCTACAAATATTAAAGTAGCAAACTTAGAAGCTAATAAGGCAACTATAACAGATTTAAATGCAACAAGTGGAAAAATAAGTGTTTTAGAAAGTAAAGCAGCTAGTATAGATAATCTTTTAGCAGGAAATCTTACAGCAAATAATTTCAAGGCTAATTCTATAGTAGCAGGCAGTGGAATTATAGCAGATGGAGCTATAGGAGATGCACAGATTAGTTCCTTAAATGCTAATAAAATGAGAGCAGGAACATTAGATACAAGTTTAGTTACTGTATGTGGGCCACAAGGTCGCCTTAAAATATTAGGTAATAAACTACAGATTGTTGATGACGTAAATAATAAATTATTTGAGAGAATAATGTTAGGTATTAATGAAAACAATAGAGCATCATTAACATTAAGAGGGGTAGATGGACAAACAGTATTATTAACTGAAGAAGGATTAACTAAAGCAGGGATAACAGATGGATTTAATAAAGCTGATGACAATAGTTTAAATGCAAGTAAATTTGATAAAAACTCTATTGTAAGGCAAGTAAATGGAGCAACAGAATCTATAAAAGGTACTAAAGTAACTGTAGGGGATAGGAGTTTAGATGTAGAACTATCTACTCAAAAGAATACTATTACAAATAATTCTAAAGAACTATCAAGTCAGAGAGCTACGATACAAGCTTTAGATAATGCTATTAAATTAAAATAGATACTCAAACTTATACTAATAGTGTTAATGCAATAAACAATAATATAGCTACTACTAATAGTAATTTAAATAAAGCTACTACAGAGCTTAATTTATTAAAAGGTGAAGTAAGTTCAAAAGTATCTAAAAGCGAAATTGATAAAACAATTACAAATATTAATAACTTAATAAAAAGTACAAATGAAAAAATATGTACTGCTGAAAGCTCATTTTTACAAAAAACTAATAGTATAGAAGCTGGAGTTAAAGATTTAAATTCAACTACACAAGCAATAAATGCACAAATAGATATAGTCAATAATAAGGTTCACAATGTAGAAAGTGCTTTTAATATTTTATCAGATAAAATTGATTTAAAAGTTAATAAAACTGATATAGATAAAACAGTTATAAATATCGATAATTCAATAAAAAATGCAAATGAGAAAATATCAACTGTTGAAAGTTCATTAACTCAAAAGACTAATAGCATTACACAAAATGTAACCAATATACAAACTACAACTAATACTTTAAATGGGAAAATAGTTAATGCAGAAACGAGATTAAATAGTGTTGAATCTAAAATAACTGATTCAGCAATTATCAATACAGTCCGTAGCCAATTTTATAGTAAAGGTGAAGCTGATAATAGATATACTAATAAGACTGAAATGCAGCAACTAGATAATAAATTTGAGTGGAAAATATCTACTTTAGGCTCAGGCAATTTAATATCAAATTCTAGCTTTAATGGTAATTTTGATAGTTGGACTACACATAATAATCCATATCTATCTACTAATACTGATTTCTTAGCTGATAGATATGGAAAGATGGTGAGTATAGAATCTGGTGGAAGAAATGGTTGTGGAATTTATCAAAGATTTTCTACTATACCTGACGAAAGTTATACTGTGAGTTTTTATGCTGAGGCAGATAGACAAAAGCCTTTAGCTACAACAATTGGAATAGAAGGAATACAAGGAATTACTTTAAAATATGAAGCAGGATGGAAAAGGTGGAGTTTTACTTTCAAAGCAACTAGTAAGCAACATACATTTATAGCTTATTTAGAAGAAGCTGGCAAGCTATATTTAGGTAGAGTTATGGTAACTCAAGGAACTGTATTACAAGAATATAGAGAAGGTTTAGGTATATATTCTAATATAGTAAGAATGGATACAGAAGGACTAACTGTTGATAGTAATTCAACAAATACCAAAACAATAACAGACAGTAATGGCTTTAGAGTTCAAGATAAAAGAACTGGTGAGAATTTATTAGAAGCAAACACTAAAGGTATATCAACACGAGGAGGAAGATTCTATGTAGATGGACCTAATGGTAATTACACTTTAATGTGGGGTAGAGATATTGTAATAAATGGGCAAAGAGCTTTAGTAGGAACACACAATCATCCTGAAGCACCTTTACAGGCTAACAAATTATACGTTAACTACAATAATGATTTTAAAAATGGAATTGAAATAGGTGGGAAGTTAACTAATAATACTTTTGAAGTTGTTAGTATAAAAGAAAATCAACTTGGAGGAGAATATATTTATAGATCAATGGGAGACGGTCTAGTTTACCAATGTGGATATAAAGAAATACGTATTAAAGATGGATGGGTAATTGAAGATGTAATAAATTTTCCAAGACCATTTCCACATTATTGTACAAAATTTAAAGCTTCATTAGAATTAGTTGATGGAAATGATTATTGGACAGCAAACTATATTCTAAATAGTTATAGAATAGATAGGCTAGGAGGAAAAGTGTATGGATTAAATCAAAAAACATATATTGGATCACAAGGATCTATAGCTAGAGTATTTTGGGAAGCAATGGGAGCATAAGAAAGGACAGTAATATGAATGAGGAATTATTAGAGCATAAAGTTAAAGTAAATGAAAATAGGATAAACAATCATGCGGATAGAATTGATAAATTAGAACAAAGTCAAGCAGAAATGAAAATAGAGATTAAAAATTTAGTAAAAAGCTTAGATAGTTTAACTGCAGCATTAAAATGGTTAATAGGATTATTAGGAGGAAGCATAGCAGGTTTCTTTTTTTATGCAATCCAAACACATATATTTAAATAAAGAAGGAAGGAAAGTAACAATGAAAGCAAAAGAAATTATTAAAAGATTAAAAAATACAGGAACTATAGTAGCTATAGCAAGTGCTGTAGTAATGATAGTTGCTAATTTAGGGTTTAATGTAGATGGAGATAAAGTTATGTATATAGTAAATGCATTATGTGGTATAGGGGTAGCTTTGGGAGTTTTAAATAACCCAACTACAAATGGACTTGATGGAATAAGTAAAAAGGATAAATAAAATTTAAGGGAATATTAGAGGACCAATAAGGTCTTTTTTTATTGCCTTAGTTTACAAATATAAAGTTAAATTAGTAATAAATAATAAAAGAAAGAAGGAATTTTAATGAATATAACAAGACAATTAAGCAGATTTAATCACTATGAAGGAGGAAATAGTAAGGACTACATTATTATTCACAGTACAGGAAATACAAATGACACAGCCAAGAATAATGCAGATTATTTTGGTAGAGCTGATAGAGGAGCTTCAGCACATTATTTTGTAGATGACAATTCAATATACCAAGTGGTAGAAGATAATGACTGTAGTTGGAGTTGCGGCGATGGACATAATAAATATGGAATAGGAAATAGGAATACTATTGCAATTGAAATGTGTGGCACTGATGATGGTAATATATCAGATAAGACAATAGAAAATACTTTAGAGCTAACAAAATCTTTAATGAACAAATATGGAATAAACATAGATCATGTAGTAAGACACTATGATGCGAGCAGAAAATGTTGTCCTTCACAGTTTTCTCCAAACGATTGGAAAAGATGGTGGAACTTTAAAGCAAGATTAGAAGGTAAGGATGTTGAGAATATAGAAATAAAACCAAGTGAACCATTAAAAACACAGGGTGATAAACTTTGGGAAGTTTCTATAAGTGGTGAAGAAGTTAAGAAACTACAACATCAACTTAATGTACAAGGGTATGGAAATATTAAAGAAGATGGTTACTTTGGGGATTCAACATTATCAGTATGTCCTACAGTTAGAGAAGGTGCAGAAGGAAATATAACAAAATGTATTCAACAAAGATTATTAAATAGAGGATACACTTCATTAAAATCAAGTGGAGGAGCAGACGGAGTATTTGGTAGAGGTACTACTATAGCAATTGAGAATTTACAGAGAAATAAAGGTTTAAGTGTAGATGGAATAGTTGGTAAGAACACTTGGAAAGCTTTATATAGTAAATAGATTATATACCATTTCAAAAGAAAACAAAGGCGGGGAAAATTCTGTCTTTATTTCTATTTGTAAAATATGTTATTATAGTCATGTGGAATAAATTAACATATGGGGGGTATGGTATGAAAAGAAAATCAAAAATGTTAGCTGGAGTATTAACAGTAGTACTGTTTATTACTTCATCAATTTCAATTTCAGTTGAAGCAGCGACTAAACAAGATATGAAAATAGAGTTTATAAATGTAGGTGCAGGAGATGCTATTTATATTGAAACACCTAGCGGAAGCGATATTCTTATTGATGCAGGTTCTACTGGAAATGGTAGAAAAGTTGTTGACCAATTACTGAAGCAAGAGAAAAATATGGATTTAGAATATGTAATCTCTACACATCCAGATGCGGATCATATTGGAGGACTACAGGAAGTATTTAAAAGAATGAAGGTAAAAAAATTCTATTATCCAAAAGATATTTCATATACCAGAACAAAAACTGCAAAAGCTGTTTTGAATTTAGCTAAAAAAGAAAAGGGTTGTAAAATATATGATGCAAAAAGTGGAATAAAAATAAAAAGCGGTGGAGCTACATTAGAATTTATGCATAGTAGTAAAAACTATAGTAGTGATAATGAAGATTCAGTAATGACTTATATAGACTATGGTAATTTAGAAGTGTTACTAACGGGTGATGCAGAAAAAGGAGCAGAAAAAGCTGGTAAAAAATATAATGTTGATGTTGTACAAGCACCACATCATGGATCTAAGTATTCATCAAGTACTGATTTTATAAAAAAATATGATCCAGAGAAAGTAGTTGTAAGCACAGATGGTAAAAGATATGGACATCCAAATAAAGAAATATTTAAAAGATACGCTAAATACGATAAAAATATTGATGTTTATCGAACAGATAAGACAGGAAATATTGTTCTTAGAGCAAATGGGAAAAAGTGGTGGTTTGATAAGAATGATAAACCCGTAAAAGCACTTAAATATGCTAATTAAACAAATAGAGTATTTTAGGCAGGATAAATCCTGCCTTCTATTAGTTTCAATACCAATAAAAATTTATTTGAATAGGTATTATAGAAAAATTTTGATGCTGGAAAAACATCATCATTAATAAGTTTATCCAATACTTATTAAAACATACAAAAAAGACATCTAAAAGATGCCTTTAATAAAGTAAGCTGAATGTGGTTAATGTTTGATACTTGTGATTAATAATCAACTAAGAAGGTAATTAAATAATAATACAATTTCATTGTGCTGTAAATAATTGTTAGGGTATTAAATCTGTTTGTCTTCTAATTTGACAATATAATATTATATATATAAGTAGATTTAAAATAATTATAGAATAAATTTTAAGATATAAAGAAAATGTAGAAGTATGAGTTAGATACTTCTACATTTTTTAGAACAAAATTGAGTTTAGAAATGTATGTATTTAAGTATATTAATATTTTTAGATTATATGCAAAAAAGAAGCAATACACATTTGGTATTACTTCTTTTGTTTATAACGATGTTTAAAATATAGTTTATGTAATAATTTTATTATATTCTATTTGGACAAAAAAAGATATTATAAAAAGACATGTTAGAAAACACAAACAGGAACTGAAATATCTTTTTATAATACCTTAGTTAGAAGAGATTAACCCTCCGTAGTGTAAAAATGTATATTAAATATCTAAGACAAGTACAATATACCATAATATAGTAAACATTCAATAAATAAACTATAGATAAAGTATGAGTTTACAGTTTATTTATAATACTATGGTAAAATACTCCTGACTTTACAAAAGGGAGGAATAATAGTGAAGAAAAGATTATTAGCTATTTTATTAAGTGTAGGTATATTAGGAGGAGCATTTATTGGATGTGGAGAAAAGAAAGAGCAGCCTAAAGAACCACAAAAACAAGAGCAAACACAACAAGAAGATAAATTAGCAGAAATTAAATTGAAAGAACCATTTGAGGTTAAAACAGAGAATGGTGAGTATACAGTAACAATTAATTCAATTAAGACAACAAAAGAAAGAAATGAATTTGAGGAGAAACAACCGAAACAAGTAGTTATAATAGATTATGATTATAATAATAAAAGTTTTAAACCAAGTGATGGAGGAAAGTTATTAGTTGACCAGACAGCTTTTGTTGTTATGGATGGGGAAGGGAATGTTTTGAGAACATATCCAGTAGCAATGGATGAGAGCCCTAGACCTATTCCGGTAGGTGGGAAATTACATGCAACTATTGCGTATAGAGTTCCTACAGATTCTAAAGAAATAAAATTACAATATGAAAGAAATTCTGGTCCTATAGGTGAAATGATAGTAGATATCAAATAATTGATTAGGATAAATATATATGGCAACACTTCTAAATAGGAGGTGTTGCTTTATTATTAATTATATAAAAAGTTCAACAAATAAAAGTGTAAAAAATAAATTGCTTCTATTATATATATTAAATATCAGCGATATTATATTTACTTTAATTTTATTACAAACAGATATGTTTATAGAAGCCAATGTTACAATGCAAAAGATTGTTTTAGATCCGATCTTGAGTTTAGTTATAAAAGTTGGATTTGTGGGGATTTTAGTGTTCTTTGTTTATAGAAGGTTGGAAGATGCAAATAATCAACAATTAAAGATTGGAAATATATTTGTCAGCGGAATGCTGATAGTATATATTATTATAAATTCATTTCATATCATATATGTTATGAGTTATATCTACTTAAATATAATACCAAAGTTTTCTTAAAAAGGTTTAAAATTTATTTACATTAAAAATATTGAAAAAATATGAACGAGGATGTAAACTTATATAAGAACGTACGTTCGCAAAAAAGCGAAAGAGTGATTAAATGGTTATAAGGGTTACAATAGATAGTTCAGGTAAAAAGAAAGTAAAGATACTAAAGAAGGTAAATAGAAGGTTAATAAAATAACCTTCTATTTTGTTTTCAATTTGATTAATGTTTCAGTAATTAATTTCTCTGTTTCTTCATTAATATATATATTATTTTTTTCTTTATACAAAACTTCATTAACAAATGTTTCATATTTCCCTAATAGGGTATCGACATCAGAAAGATTTTTAGTCCCCAATAGAGCTTTTAATTTTAATATCTTATCTTGTATAGTTTTTTCAGGTAGAGTCAATAATTTAAATGTATCATAATAATCAACTTTAAAATAATCTGAAAGTATTTTATAGTAATAAAAAGCGTTTTTAGGACTTAATAGATTTCTTTCAAGTTTTGAAATAGTTGTCTCAGATATATTTGTTGCTGCACCTAACTCTAATAATGAGATATTGTGTTCTAATCTTAATTGCGTCAATATATCTCCATATTTACCGGCAATAGCATGATTCCTTCTACGATTTATATATTCAAACTTGTGATGTGAACGCTTGCCCTTGCGGACTTTCTTCTTATGGGGTAGAGGATAATAAATGCGTTTGTAGTAAAAATCAAATAAGGAATTACAGGAATAGATTGTCTAAAGCTATGAAAGATAGAATAGATATTTTTAACTTTGTTCCAAGATTAAGTTATACTGAAATTCATAGGGGAATTGGTATGGCAACTGAAAAGTCTTTGATTAAAGGAATAAACAAAGGAAGAGCTATTAGTAATAAAAGATATAAAAATACTTCTTATAATTATAATTCAGAACTAATAGGAAAAGATATATTCAAATATTGTATTTTAGATGATGAAAGTGAAAAAATTATAAAAAACATTGTAGAAAAAACTAACATCTCAGTAAGAGGATATGGAAAAATCTTAAAAGTTGCAAGAACTATTGCAGATATTGATGGAAAAGAAAAAATTGAAGCACCACATATCATTGAAGCGGTGGGATTTAGAAGAGATTTTGATGGCGAGATTATTTAAAAAGGGGTAGACATATGGAAAAATTTATATTATGGTTAATATCAATGGATATAAGCAATAAAAGAAAGCTGTTTTTAATATCTAAATATGGAAAAGAAAAAGAGATTTACGATAAATTCGAAATAATTAAATGCGAATATCCATACATTTTTAAAAAATTTAAAAATTATAATAAAGAAGAGGAACTTAAATCTTCTGAGGAGTTTTTATTAAACTTAGAAGCACTTAATATTTCTTTTATAACAATTACTATGGAAGAATACCCAGAGAAGTTAAAGAGATTAGATGAACCACCTTATTTTATGTTTTATAAAGGTAATATAAAACTTTTAAATGAACCTACAGTAGGTGTTGTTGGGTCTAGAAGACATAGTACTTACGGAGAAAAAGCTACAAATGTTTTAGTTAAGGAAATGGCTAAAGTTGGTTTTACTATAGTAAGTGGTGGTGCGTTAGGTATTGATGCTGTTGCACATAAGAGCGCTTTAAATAATGATGGTAATACAATTGCTGTTTTAGGGTCTGGAATTGATATTTTATATCCAAACAGTAATAGATTTTTATTAGAAGAAATAAGTAAGTATGGACTTTTATTAAGTGAGTTCCCTCTTGGAACTAAACCGTTTGCGTTTAACTTTCCAAGAAGAAATAGAATAATTAGTGCATTATCTTATAAACTACTAGTACCAGAAGCAAAAAAAGGAAGTGGTTCTATAATTACAGTAGACCGTTCAAATGAAATAGGTATAGAAGTTGGAGTTGTTCCAGGGTCAATCTTTTCAGAGTATAATGTAGGTACTAATATGCTTCTAAGTGAAGGTGCTACAATTATATATGATAAGCAATCTTTATATGATTTTTTAAATGTAGATTATGAAAAAGAAATAGATTTAGAAGATGATATTCAAAATAAAATACTTGAAATAATAAGTGATGAACCTGTACACGTTGATGATTTATTAAAAAAATCTAAGGTTGACAGAAACACTTTTTATAGGTTATTATTTGAAATGCAAATTAATAATAAGATAATGAATTTGCCTGGCGAATATTATGTCAGAGTATTATAAATAAAACTTGAGGGGGTGAATAACTTCGTATAAATGAAATATGAAGTTAATTTATGGGCCAAAAATTAGTTATAGTTGAGTCACCTGCTAAGGCGAAAACAATAGGAAAATATTTAGGAAAGAATTATATAGTCGAAGCTTCTATGGGGCATGTTAGAGATTTGCCAAAAAGTAAGCTTGGAGTTGATATAGAAAATAATTATGAACCTCAATACATCACTATAAGAGGTAAGGGCGATCTTTTAAAAACTCTTAGAAAAGCAGCAAAAAAAGCTGATAAAATTTATCTAGCAACCGACCCCGATCGTGAGGGGGAAGCTATTTCTTGGCATTTAGCTAATCTTTTAAAAATTGACGATACAGAAGATTGTAGAATTGTTTTTAATGAAATAACAAAAAATGCAGTTAAATCTTCTATAAAAGAAGCAAGAAAAATAGATAAAAGTTTAGTAGATGCACAGCAAGCTAGAAGAATATTAGATAGACTTGTTGGTTATGAGATAAGTCCTATACTTTGGAAAAATGTAAAATGGGGATTAAGTGCTGGAAGAGTACAATCTGCTGCACTTAAACTTATTTGTGATAGAGAAGAAGAAATAAAAAAATTTATACCAGAGGAATTTTGGACTGTAGATTGCGAACTTAAAAAAGGAAGAAAAAAATTCAAAATAAAACTTTCTAAATGTGACGGGAAGAAAATAGAACTTAAAAACGAAAAAGATGCAAATGAAGTAGTAAATGGAATTGATAAAGATAAATTCGTTATTAAAGACATTAAAAAAGGAGTTAAGGTAAAAAATCCACTAGCACCTTTTACAACAAGTACACTTCAACAAGATGCAAATAAAAAGTTGAATTACAGAACTCAGAAAACGATGTCTGTAGCACAAATGCTTTATGAAGGAGTAGAGGTTAAAGGATTTGGAACTGTTGGTCTTATAACTTATATGAGAACAGATTCTGTTAGAATTTCTAAAGAAGCTCAAGATTCTGCATTAGATTTTATTAATGAAAATTACGGTGAAAATTACATACCAGAATCACCAAGAGTTTATAAATCAAAGAAAAACATTCAAGATGCACACGAAGCTATCAGACCATCTAATGTTTTAATAACTCCAGAAATCGCAAAAGCAAGTCTTTCGCCTGAACAATTTAAGTTATATGATTTAATTTGGAAGAGATTTATGGCATCTCAAATGGCATCATGTAAATTAAACACTAATTCAATTAATATTGAAAATGGTAGATATCTATTTAAAGCAAGTGGTTCAACAGTTGAGTTTGATGGATTTATGAAAATATATGAGTACGGTTCAGATGATGAAAATGATTCAAAATTACCAGACCTTGAGGTTTCAGAAACATTAAGTGCAAGTAACATAGAAGAAAAGCAACACTTCACTCAACCACCAGCTAGATATACAGAAGCATCTTTCGTTAAACTTTTAGAAGAAAAAGGAATAGGAAGACCGAGTACATACGTACCAACTATTTCAACACTTCTTGGAAGAAATTATGTTGAAAGAGATAAGAAAAATCTTTTTCCAACAGAATTAGGATTTATAGTTAACAATATTATTTGCGAATATTTCAATCAAATTGTAGATGTAGACTTTACAGCTGAGATGGAAAAGCGATTAGATAATATTGAAGAAGGTAGCATAGAATGGGAAAAAGTTGTTAGTGACTTCTTTGAACCGTTAAAACATGCTATAGAAAAAGCTGAAAAAGAAATTTCTAAAGTTGTTATTGAAGATGAAGTTAGTGATGTTCCTTGTGATAAGTGTGGCAAAATGATGGTCATAAAAAGAGGAAGATTTGGTAAGTTTTTAGCTTGTCCGGGATACCCAGAATGTAAAAATGCAAAACCTATAGTTGAAGAAATTGAAGCCCCATGCCCTAAGTGTGGAGGAAAGGTTTTAGCTAAGAGAAGTAAAAAGGGCAAAAGATTTTATGGATGTGCAAGTTACCCAGAATGTGATTTTGTAAGTTGGAACGAACCAATTGAAAAGAAATGCCCGGAATGTGGAACTTATATGGTTAAAAAATATTCAAAAAAATCTGGAGATTTTATCCAATGTTCGAACCCGGAATGTAAACATAAAGAAACTATAGAAAAAGATAATAATGAAGATAAATAATTAATATATCCTCTTTGGTAAAATATATGTCAGGGAGTCATATAATCTTGTTGAAATAGGAAGTTTTCTATGATAAACTGTAATGAGTTAGAATTGTTAGAACTTTCTAATAATTTAAATTATATGTCTAAAGGCTTTTAGATTATCAAGGAGGATTTTTAATGTCATCATTGCTTAATAAAACGAGAAGATTAAATAAGATATTACAAAAGAGCGGAGCGGAAGCTGTTGCTTTTGAAGATATATGTGATTTACTAAGTGAAGTACTAGAATGTAATGTGTACTTAGTAGATAAAATAGGTAAGGTAATTGGGTATAGCTTTTCAGATAAATTTGAATGCGATATAATGAAAATGCGTGTAATGGAGGAAAAGAAATTTCCTAAAGATTACAACGATAAACTTTTAAGTGTTGGAGAGACATTATCAAATCTTAAAAATCAAGGACAATGTGTTTTTGAAGAAGTTGGTGAGTGTAAAGTATTAAACAAGCTTTCAACTATAGTTCCTGTAATAGGAAACAGAGAAAGAATTGGAACGCTTTTACTTGCAAGATTCGGAACTGTATTTACAGAAGATGATCTAGTCCTTTGTGAATATAGTGCAACTGTAGTTGGTATGGAGATGCTAAGAGCTAGACAAGATGAATTAGCAGAAGATACTAGAAAGAAAGCTGTAGTACAACTTGCAATAGGAACTCTTTCTTATTCAGAACTTGAAGCAGTTGAGCATATCTTTAATGAATTAGATGGTCAAGAAGGACTTTTAGTTGCATCTAAGATAGCTGATAAAGTTGGTATAACAAGAAGTGTTATAGTAAATGCTTTAAGAAAATTTGAAAGTGCTGGAGTTATTGAATCTAGATCTCTTGGAATGAAGGGAACTCATATTAAGGTTTTAAATGATAAACTTTTAGAAGAGTTAAATAAAATAAGATAGTTTTAAAAGATATCTATATAATAGTAGGTATCTTTTTTTCTTTTTAAAACATTTAGGGTGTAAAGTGTATTATTAAATTAAAATTAGTCGATATTATATATGTATCATTTAGATTTTTAGTATAGATTTATTATTCTATAAAGCAAATCTAAAATTAAAAAGAAAAATGAAAATTTATGTTGATTGAATAGAATCTCTATGATATACTAATCAAGGTAATAAAATACACACATTACATTTAGAATTGTAAGGCGGTTCTTAAATGGTTAAGATCCTTACAAGAGTGTAGTGGAGGAAAAACCAGGAGGTAAGAAAATGTCAGTAATATCAATGAAACAATTATTAGAAGCTGGTGTACACTTCGGACACCAAACTAGAAGATGGAACCCTAAAATGGCTCCATATATATTCACAGAAAGAAATGGGATATATATAATAGATCTTCAAAAAACAGTTAAAAAAGCAGAGGAAGCTTATGACTTCTTAAGAGAAGTTTCAGAGTCAGGAAAAGATATACTTTTCGTTGGAACTAAGAAACAAGCTCAAGATGCTATAAAAGAAGAAGCAATCAGATCAAACATGCACTTCGTAAACAACAGATGGTTAGGTGGAATGTTAACTAACTTCAAAACTATCAGAACAAGAATTAGAAAAATGGAAGATATCGAAAAGATGGAAGAAGATGGAACATTCGATGTTTTACCTAAGAAAGAAGTTTTCAAATTAAAAGGTGAACTTGAAAAATTAGAGAAAAACTTAGGTGGAATCAGAAACTTAGATGCTACAAATGTTGGAGCTATGTTCGTTGTTGATCCAAGAAAAGAAAAGAATGCTATCTCAGAAGCTAAGATATTAGGAATTCCAGTAGTAGCTATCGTTGATACTAACTGTGACCCAGAAGAAGTTGATTACGTAATTCCAGGAAATGACGATGCAATCAGAGCAGTTAAGCTTATCGCTTCAAAAATGGCTGATGCTGTCATCGAAGGAAGACAAGGGGAACAAATAGAAGAGTAATTTATTTATTAAAGGTAGATGAGGTAGTTCTTCATTTACCTTTTGCCCTAATGAATGATAAGGGTTACTTTTTATAATATAGGAGGAATTGAATATGATAACAGCAAAAGCGGTTAAAGAATTAAGAGATAAAACTGGCGTAGGGATGATGGACTGTAAGAAAGCTCTTAAAGAGACTAATGGAGACATCGAAAAAGCAGTAGAATTCTTAAGAGAAAAAGGATTAGCAGCAGCAGCTAAAAAAGCTGATAGAATTGCAGCAGAAGGTATAGTTAAAACTTACGTTTCAGAAGATGGTAAAACAGCTTCAATCGTAGAAGTTAACTGTGAAACAGATTTCGTTGCTTTAAACGAAGAATTCGTAGGATTCGCTACAAAATTAGCTGAAATAGTTGCAACAACTAACGTTAATACTGTAGAAGAATTATTAAACGAAAAAATAGGAGATCAAACTGTAAGCGAAGCTTTAACTTCATTAGTAGCTAAATTAGGTGAAAACATGACAGTTAGAAGATTCGAAAGATTACACGTTGAAAGTGGAAACATAGCAAGCTATATCCATGGTGGCGGAAGAATTGGTGTTCTTGTAGAAGCTAGCTGTGAAGCTGATTCAGAAGTAGTAGGAGAAGTTGCTAAAGAACTTTGTATGCAAGTTGCAGCAGCTAACCCATTATTCTTAGACAGAACTTCAGTAGATACTGCTTCTTTAGAAAAAGAAAAAGAAATCTACAGAGTTCAAGCTCTTAACGAAGGAAAACCTGAAAAAATCGTTGATAAAATGGTTGAAGGAAGAATTAAGAAATACTTCAAAGAAGTTTGCTTAGTTGACCAAGTTTGGGTTAAAGATGGCGACAAGACAATAGCAGGATTAGTAGAAGAAAAATCTAAAGAAGTTGGTTCTCCAATAACAATCACAAAGTTTGTTAGATTCGAAAGAGGAGAAGGAATCGAAAAGAAAGAAGAAAACTTTGCTGAAGAAGTTGCTAAACAAATGGGTAAATAATTAACTAATGAGAGAACACCTAGTGTTCTCTTTTTTTAAAAATATAATAAAAACATATTTAGGAGGGATTTTAATGGCTAAAAGTAAATATAATAGAGTGATGTTAAAACTTTCAGGAGAAGCATTAGCAGGAGAAAGTGGATTCGGGTTAGACTTTAATGTTGCTAAAAGAATAGCACTTGAAATAAAACAATTAGTAGACCAAGGAATCGAAGTTGGAGCTGTTGTAGGTGGCGGAAACATATGGAGAGGTAGAAGTGGTGAAGGAATGGACAGAACTACTGCTGACTATATGGGAATGATGGCAACTTGTATAAATGCTTTAGCATTACAAGATTCATTAGAGCAAGTTGGAGTAGATACTAGAGTTCAAACTGCTATAGAGATGAAAGAAATTGCAGAGCCATTTATAAGAAGAAGAGCTATGAGACACCTAGAAAAAGGAAGAGTTGTTATTTTTGCAGCAGGAACAGGAAATCCATATTTCTCAACAGATACAACTGCAGCTTTAAGAGCAGCTGAAATTGAAGCTGATGTAATTCTTTTAGCTAAAAAAGTAGATGGTGTTTATGATAAAGACCCTCATAAGTATGAAGATGCAAAAAAATATGATAAACTATCATATATACAAGTTTTAGAGCAAGGACTACAAGTAATGGATTCTACAGCGACTTCATTATGTATGGATAATAACATTCCAATATTAGTTTTTGGTTTAGATGATGGTGGAAATATTCAAAAAGCAATCTCAGGTGAAAAAATAGGAACTTTAGTTTCAAAATAATTAGGGAGGATATTTATGATAAAAGAAATCAAAAAAAATGCTGAAGATAAAATGAAAAAAACTATTGTATCATTAGAACACGAGCTATCAACAATGAAAGCTGGTAGAGCTAATCCTACAATGCTTGATAGAATACAAGTTGAATACTATGGAAGTATGTGTCCATTAAATCAAGTTGCAAATATCTCAGCTCCAGAGCCAAGAGTATTACAAATAACTCCTTGGGAAGCACCTTTATTAAAAGATATTGAAAAAGCTATCTTAGCTTCAGACTTAGGATTAAATCCTTCAAATGATGGAGCAGTTATTAGATTAATAATTCCAGAATTAACAGAAGAGACTAGAAAAAATCTAGTTAAAAATGTTAAAAAGGCTGGAGAAAATTCTAAAGTAGCAATAAGAAATATCAGAAAAGATGCTAATGATAAAATCAAATCACTAAAAAAAGATTCTGATCTTTCAGAAGATCAAATCAAAAAAGGTGAAGATGAGATTCAAAAAGTAACTGATAAATATGTAAAAGATATTGATGCAGCTATAAACGCTAAAGAAAAAGAGATAATGTCAATATAGCAATTATTTAAAAACCTGCTCTTTTAGCAGGTTTTTTATATAATTTAGAAGGGGAGGATGGTTATATGCTTAAGTTTTTTAAAAGTCCAAAAGGCACTGAAGAAGAAATTGCATTAGATATGGAAAATATACCAAAACATATCGCAATTATAATGGATGGAAATGGTAGATGGGCAAAAAAAAGAAAGTTACCTAGAACAATGGGGCATAAAGCTGGAGTTGAAACTATACGTAGGATTCTAAAAGAAGCTTCTAACCTAGGTGTTAAATATATGACTTTATATGCATTCTCAACAGAAAACTGGAAGAGACCTAAGGATGAAGTTAATGCATTAATGAAACTTTTAGTTCAATATTTAAGAAAAGAAATTAATGAATTACATAAAAATGGAGTAAGGATTAATGTATTAGGTGATATATCAATGCTTCCAAAAGAATGTATCGATGAAATAGAAAAGTCTGTAGAAAAAACTAAAAATAATACAGGCATTACTATGAATATTGCATTGAACTATGGTGGTAGAGATGAGATAATTAGAAGTATAAAACTAATAGCACAAGATGTTTTAGATGGAAAAATAGAAATTGATGCTATTGAAGAAGATACTGTTAATAATTATCTTTACACAAAAGGAGTACCTGACCCTGATATAATTATAAGACCATCTGGGGAACAAAGATTAAGTAATTTCCTTTTATGGCAATGTGCATATTCAGAGTTTTGGTATTCAGATATTTGTTGGCCAGATTTTACAGAAGATGATTTACATAAAGCAATTTATGACTTTCAACAAAGAGATAGAAGATTTGGTGGCATTAAAAAATAAAGAGGTGAATGCTAAGTGAACAAAAATAGTAGATATTTAGGTGCATTAATGATAGCTCCCTTTATCATATTTATCTTTTTAGGTGGAATATGGTTAGAAGGTTTTACAATAGTACTATCTTTTTTAGGACTATACGAGTTTTATAATGCATTAAGGCAAAAAGAGTTTAAACCTATAAGCATTGCTGGATATATTTTAATTATTGCTTATTATTTATTAAATAATAACTTTGAAAATATGATGTATTTAATAGTTTTAGCAACGTTTTTACTACTTATTGTACCAGTAGTAAATTTAAAGTATACATTTATAGATGTTGCAATTACTCTTTTAGGTTTTTTATATGTAGGAATTTTATTTAGTTTCATACATTTAGTAAATATAAAGGTTTCGGGAGCATTTTTAGTTTGGTTAATCTTTATAGGATCTTGGATGACAGATACTGCAGCATATTATTCAGGTAAACTTTTTGGAAAACATAAACTTTGTCCAAAAGTTTCTCCTAAGAAGACTATTGAAGGGTCTATAGGTGGTATTTTGGGGGCTACACTATTTTCAGGTGTATTTGGTATAATTATTGCTAACTATGGAGTAAATGTAATGGCAACTTACAACTATTTCATTATTGGTGCATTATGTGGTGTATTTAGTCAATTCGGAGATTTGGTTGCATCATCTATTAAAAGATATGTTGGATTAAAAGACTATAGTCACTTGATTCCAGGTCATGGAGGAATACTTGATAGATTTGATAGTATTTTATTTTCAGGTGTTATAGTATTTTATTATTTAACTTTTATAGTTGGAATTTAATAAGTAATATTTATTGATGATTTCTTTTTAGGAGTCATCTTTTTTTATAATATACATAATTTTTTTAGCATATATATTTACTAAGAGGTGGTATATGTTGATAAATGGAAAATATAAAAAAATTATTATAGTAATTTCTCTATTTGTAGTTATGGCAGCTAGTATTTATTTAATACAAAAATATTTCACACCTTTTATAATGATTATTGTTTTGCTTATTATAACTCAACCTTTATATAATTTAATAAAGAGATTTAGTATAAATAACAGAATAGCATCTTTAATTACTATATCTATTTTTAATATAGTTTTAGGTCTATTTCTATACTATATAGGTGCTAGTATCTTTGAATTGTTAGAAGGGCTTTATAAGAGTAATATTATATTAATAGATAAGGTGATAAATGAATTGACTACATTTTTAGAAAGCATTATTGGAGAAATTAATATAAGCCAAAAGGTCATGAATGGTATAGATTTTAACATAGTAAAAGATAGCGTAATTTTAACTGGAGATGGATTATTAAGTTATGTTGTAGCTAATATAACTACATTTTTTATATTAGCTGATAAAAAATACTTCGTACACTTTTTTAAAATGATTATTCCAAAAAAAATAGTAAGTAAAGCAATAAAAGAAAAAAACAATATTAAAAGTATTGTTTATATACAAATAATACTAATCTTAATGTCTACCCTTATAACTTTAATAGGTTTTCTACTGCTTAAAATACCTAATTCAATAATACTAAGTGTTATTTGCGGTATTCTTGATTTAATTCCATATATAGGAACTATAATTGTATTTATTCCAATAATAATATACAATATTATAGTAAAAGAATATGTGATTGTTATTGGACTAATATTTCTATATTGTTTAGTTCAAATAACTAGAGAAATATTAGAGGCTAAGTTACTTAGTAATAAATTTAACTTACATCCTTTAGTAGTTTTTATTTCTGTATATATAGGAATAAAAGTGTTTGGGGTTTTAGGAGCCTTTGTAGGTCCAATTTATTGTATGATTTCAAGAGACATATTGATTAATGAATAGACATAAAAATGGAGGAACTTATATGAAAAAAATATCTATATTAGGTGCGACAGGCTCAATTGGTACTCAAACATTAGATGTTATAAGAAAATCTGATGATATTGAACTAGTTGGGATTACAGCTAATACAAGTGTTATAAAGGTAATAGAAATAATTGAGGAGTTTAATCCAAAATTCGTAGGAATGATGGAAAAAGAAGCTTATTATAAGATATTAGAATATGTAAATACAAATAAAAAAAACATTGTTGTTTTAGAAGGAATAGATGGACTAAATAAAATAGCATCATTAGATGAAATTGATATAGTAGTTACGTCAGTTGTTGGAATGATAGGACTTGAGCCTACTTTAAAGGCTATAAGAGCAAAAAAAGATATCGCACTTGCAAACAAAGAAACACTAGTAGTTGCAGGTGAACTCGTAATGAAAGAAGCAAAGGAAAATAATGTTAAGATCCTTCCTGTAGATTCAGAACACAGTGCAATATTTCAGTCATTAAGAGGAAATACTTTAAGTGAATTAAAAAAAGTGATATTAACTGCATCAGGAGGTCCTTTTAGGGGGAAAAAGATAAATGATTTAAAAGATATAAAAGTTAAGGATGCTTTAAATCATCCAAATTGGAGTATGGGTCAAAAAATAACTATAGATTCATCAACTCTTATGAATAAGGGATTAGAAGTTATAGAAGCGCATTTCTTATTCGATTGTCCATACGATAATATTCAAGTTGTAGTTCATCCGCAAAGTATTATTCACTCAATGGTTGAATATAAAGATAATAGTATAATAGCGCAGCTAGGTTCTCCGGATATGAGACTACCTATTCAATATGCTTTAAATTATCCAAAAAGAAAAAATGAGATTGCAAACAAAATAGATTTTTGGGAAATTTCTAAATTAACATTTGAAAAACCAGATTTAGATACATTTAAATGTTTAAAACTTGCATATAAAGTAGGAAAAGAAGGTAAGCTTATGCCAACTATTTTAAATGGTGCAAACGAAGCTTTAGTTGATATATTTTTACAAGAGAAAATTAATTACCTTCAAATAGGTGATATAATTGAAGAATGTTTAGAATTATTTAAAAAAGAAGGGAATGAAGAAGTAACATTAGAAAATGTAATAGAACTTGATAAAAAAGTAAAAGAATACGTATATAATAAATACAATTAGGAGGAAGGCAATGTATATTATTTACGCAATATTAGCCTTTAGTTTACTTATTATAGTTCACGAACTTGGTCATTTTATAATGGCTAAAGTAAATGGGGTAAAGGTTGAAGAATTTTCAATAGGTATGGGACCTAAGATAATTTCTGTAACTAAAAATGAAACAAAATATTCAATAGGCATCTTACCTATTGGAGGGTATGTTAAAATGCTTGGCGAAGAGCGTTTTGAAGAGGATGAAGAAAAAGAAGATGATAAAAATCAAAATCTTGAGTATACAGAAGGAAGTTTGCAATCAAAGTCACCTTTTAGAAGACTTACAATAATACTAGCGGGTGTAATAATGAATGTAATACTATCTATTGTCCTTTTTGCAGCAATTTCTAATCACTCAGGGTTTGCAGTACCAGTTATAGATGAGGTTTTAAAAGGAAGTGCTGTATCTGGAGTTTTAAAACCAGGTGATGAATTTGTAAGTGTTGATAATAGAAAAGTTATTACACCAAACGATGTAATATTTGGCCTTGCAACTGACAAAGATGAAACTATATCTTTAACTGTAAAAAGAAATGGCGAAGAAAAAAGTTTTGAAGTTAAACCAAACATAGATAAAGAAAGTGGACTTAAAAAAATAGGAGTTAGCTTTAAATATGTAAAAGAACCTAGTATAATGGAAAGTATAAAACAAGGGTGTGTAGAATCAATTTCAACTATAAAACAAACATATTCAAGCTTAAAGATGCTTGTAACTGGAAAAGCTAACTTTAAAACAGATGTTGGTGGACCGGTAAGTATAATTAAAATGACTGGATATGCTGCAAAAAATGGATTCTGGACACTTATGAATTTCACAGCATTTATTAGTATAAATTTAGCAGTGCTTAACCTTTTACCACTTCCTGCATTAGATGGTGGTTGGGCACTTATGATTTTATTTGAGTTAATTACAGGGAAAAAAGTACCTGAAAAAGTTACTAATGCTATAAATAATGTTGGATTCATAGTCCTTATGGCATTTATGCTTATAGTAACTATAAAAGATATTTTATTCCCAATAGCTTTATAGGAGAATAACATGGAAAGAAAAATTAAAAGAATGGTAAAGGTTAAAGATTTAATAATTGGAGGTACATCACCTGTAATTATTCAATCTATGACAAATACTGATACTAGAGATATCGAAAAAACATTAGAACAAATAAATAAATTAAAAGATGAGGGTTGTCAATTAGTTAGATGTGCTGTTCCAGATATGGTAGCTTGCGATGCACTTAAAGAAATAACTAAAAGATCTCCTCTTCCAATAGTTGCAGATATCCATTTTGATTATAGATTAGCTTTAAAAGCAATCGAAAATGGTGTCGCTAAATTAAGAATTAATCCAGGAAATATAGGAAGTATTGATAGAGTAGAAGCTGTCGTTAAAAAAGCAAAAGAAAACAATATTCCTATAAGAATTGGGGTTAATTCAGGTTCATTAGAAAAAGATATATTAGAAAGAGATGGAAAACCTACCGCAAAAGGACTAGTTGAAAGTGCTTTAAGACATGTTAAAATATTAGAAGAATTAAACTTTTATGATATAGTAATATCAATAAAGTCATCTAATGTACCGATGATGATAGAGGCGTATAGGCTTATTAATGATAAAGTTAATTATCCTCTTCACCTAGGTGTAACAGAATCTGGAACTGTGTTTAAAGGTACCATAAAATCATCTGTAGGTATAGGGACTTTACTTGCAGAAGGTATAGGAGATACAATTCGTGTATCACTTACATCAGATCCTGTAGAAGAAATAAAAGTAGCAAAAGAACTTTTAAAATCATTAGGTCTTATTGATGAGGGAATTGAGTTTATTTCCTGTCCTACATGTGGAAGAACAGAAATAAATCTAATTAAAATTGCTGAAGAAGTCGAAGAAAGGCTTCAAAAGTGTAATAAAAAAATAAAGGTTGCTGTTATGGGTTGTGTAGTAAATGGACCTGGCGAAGCAAGAGAAGCTGATATTGGTATAGCTGGAGGTAAAGGTGTTGGAATAATCTTTAAAAAAGGCGAAATCATAAAGAAAGTTAAAGAAGAAGAATTAGTCGAAGAACTAATTAAAGAAATAGAAGCTTTATAAAATTATTTGCCCTAAAACTCTAGAGAGTTTTGGGGCAATGTATTTTTAGGAGGTAGAAAGTTTGAGTGAAGAGTTTATAAGTAAACTTAATACTGAAATATGTAAAAAAGAAAATATTTTAGATAAAGAAGTTAAACTTACAAGATTTCAATTTTATAAAAAAAGTAACTTATTAAAAGTTATCTTAAAAACTAAAATAGAAATAACAGAAGATGAAGAGAACTATATAGTTAATGTTATAAAAAGCAGGTTAGGTATAAATATAAATGTAGAGTTACTAATATATAAAGATGTAAAAGATGCAAGTGTATCTGATATAGCAAACAAGTATTGGTCTGATATTGTAATGAGAATAGTAAGTCAAAATCCACTTGCTAAAAATCTTTTGTATTCAAAATACAGAGAAATAAGCGAAGAAAAAATTAAAATAAATTATGGAAGTGAAGCTATAGTAACTCATATTAAGAAAAAAGGGGTTGAAAAGAAAATATCAGATAATATAAAAGATATTTTCGGTAAGAAAATAAAAATTGAACTTTGCTATGATAAATCTTTAGAAGAAGATAATTATGAAGAAAATAAAAAGCGTGAAAATCAAGAAATCGTAAGTGGGGTTTTAAGTGGAGTTATAGTAAATAATAGAGATAGCAATGAAAAAGCTAAAAAAGAAGAAAAGAAACCTCAACCTAAACGTGAAAATAATGGCTTTAATAAGTATAAAAAAGAACCTAAAGGTGAAAATACTATTTTAGGAAGAAATATAAGCCAAGAAGCAATTACGATTGATGAAATTGATGAAACTTCAGGTTATGTTGCAATAATTGGTGAAGTATTTAAAACTGAAACTATAGAAACAAGAACAGGAAAGACTATACTTACTTTTTATATAACAGATTACACAAGTTCAATTACTGTTAAATGTTTCTTAAAAGAAAAAGATAAAGAAGAAGTTTTAGAAAATGTTAAAAAAGGTTTATACTGCAAAGTTCGTGGAGAAGCTATTTATGATACATATGCAAGAGAAGTTGTGCTTATGGGCCGTGATATAGTTAAAATGAAAAAGATAGAGAGGATGGATGGGTCAGAAGAAAAACGTGTAGAATTACATCTTCATACTAATATGAGTACTATGGATGGGATTGCATCTGCTAGTAAACTTGTAGAGCGTGCTGCAAAATGGGGACATAAGGCTATAGCTATCACTGACCACGGTGTTGTTCAGGCCTTTCCTGATGCTCAAAGTGCAGCCAAAAAGAGCGGAATTAAAGTTATTTATGGCGTAGAGGGATATTTAGTAGATGACGGTGTTCCTATAGCATTAAACCAAAAAGGACAAAACTTAGATAGCGCTTATGTAGTTTTTGATATTGAAACTACAGGGTTTTCTCCTATAAATGACAAAATAATAGAAATTGGAGCTGTAAAAATAAAAGATGGTGTTGTAATTGATAGGTTTAGTGAATTTGTTGACCCTGAAAGAAAATTACCATACAAAATAATTGAACTGACAAGTATTACTGATGATATGTTAGAGGGGAAAGATAAAATAGATATTGTGTTAAACAAATTCTTAAACTTTTGCAAAGATTCTGTTTTAGTTGCACACAATGCATCCTTTGATACAGGATTTATTAAGTATAATTGTCGTGAGTTAGATTTACCATTTGATTATACAGTATTAGATACCGTTCCACTTGCTAGATATCTTTATCCGGAACTTAAAAAGGTAAAACTAAATATTGTAGCAAAGCATCTTGGGATTTCACTTGAAAATCATCATAGAGCTGTCGATGATGCTGAAGCTACCGCACAGATTTTATTAAAGTGCTTCGAAAAACTAAAAGATGAAAAAGAAATTTACGATTTAAAAAGTCTTAATAAAGAATTTTTAGATAACATTGATATAAGAAGACAACCAACTTACCATATAATCATTTTAGCTAAAACACAAGAAGGTCTTAAAAACTTATATAAACTTGTTTCAGAAGCACATATAGATAACTTCTTTAAAAGACCTAGAACTAAAAGAAGTAGACTTTCAGAAATGAGAGATGGTTTAATTATAGGGTCTGCTTGTGAAGCTGGAGAAGTTTTTAAAGCAGCACTTGATGGAAAAAGTGATGATGAAATTATAAAAATAGCAGAATTTTATGATTATTTAGAGATTCAGCCTATATTAAATAATGAGTTTTTACTTAAAAAGGGAATTGTAAATAGTGAATACGAATTGCAAGATCTTAATAAGAAAATTTATGATATAGGTAAAAGGATGAATAAGTTAGTTGTAGCTACTGGAGATGTTCATTTCCTAGAACCACACGATGAAGCGTTTAGAAGAATAATAATGGCAGGTAAAGGGTTTAAAGATGCTGATAATCAACCACCGCTATATTTAAAAACCACAGATGAGATGCTTAAAGAGTTTTCTTATCTTGGTGCAAGCGAGGCTAAGGAAGTTGTAGTAACAAATACTAATTTAATCGCAGATTCTATAGAAATGATAAAGCCGATTCCAGATGAAACATTCCCTCCTAAAATTGAAGGAGCGGAAGATGAAATAAGAAATATGGTTATGAATAAGGTTCACTCAATTTATGGGGATGTGCTTCCAGAGGTTATTCAAAAGAGATTAGATAAAGAACTTAATTCAATAATTAATAATGGGTATGCTGTTTTATACCTTATAGCACAAAAGCTAGTTGCAAAATCATTGCAAGATGGATATCTTGTAGGTTCAAGGGGTTCTGTTGGTTCTTCTTTTGTTGCAACTATGTCAGACATAACAGAAGTTAATGGATTACCACCTCATTATGTTTGTCCTAAATGCAAAAAATCAGAATTTTTCTTGGATGGTTCTGTAAGTTCTGGTGCAGATTTGCCAGATAAAGTTTGTCCAGATTGTGGAACAACTTATATTCATGATGGGCATGATATTCCTTTTGAAACATTCTTAGGTTTTGAAGGAGATAAGGAGCCAGATATAGACCTTAACTTTTCTGGTGAGTATCAAGGGGTAGTTCATAAATATTGTGAAGTTCTATTTGGTAAGGGATTTGTGTTTAAAGCTGGAACTATTGGTACTGTTGCTGAAAAAACTGCATATGGATATGTTAGAAAATATTTAGATGAGAGAGAAGTTATAAAATCTAATGCTGAAATAGAAAGGTTAACTCTAGGATGTACGGGAATTAAAAGAACATCAGGGCAACATCCAGGTGGGATAATGGTTGTTCCGTCAGATAACGAAATTTATAATTTTTGTCCAATCCAACATCCAGCAGATGATAATGAGACTGATATAATAACTACGCACTTTGATTATCATTCAATTAGTGGTAGACTTTTAAAATTAGATATTCTAGGTCATGATGATCCTACAGTTCTTAGGATGTTACAAGATATAACAGGGCTAGACCCTAAAAAGATTCCATTAAATGATGAGAAAGTATTAAGTTTATTTACTT
>NZ_JAMDLQ010000031.1:0-20516 GCF_024705715.1 Clostridium sp. LY3-2 | reverse complement strand
GGAAGCTATGGACTTCCAGAGTTTGGTACAAAGTTTGTAAGACAAATGCTTGTAGATACACAACCAAAAACATTTGCTGATTTAGTAAGAATATCCGGTCTATCACACGGAACTGATGTATGGCTAAACAATGCTCAATATTTTATAAAAGAAGGTTATACTACATTAAAAGATTGTATTTCAACAAGAGATGATATTATGGTATACCTTATGTACAATGGAGTGCCACCTAAAACCGCATTTACTATAATGGAAAAGGTTAGAAAAGGTAAAGGTCTAAATGAAGAAGATGAAAAAGTAATGAAAGAAAATAATGTGCCTGAATGGTATATGGAATCTTGTAGAAGAATTAAATATATGTTCCCTAAAGGACACGCAGTTGCGTACGTTATGATGGCAGTCAGAATAGCTTATTATAAAGTATATTATCCTTTAGCTTATTATTCTGTATTTTTTACAGTTAGAGCAGACGGGTTTGATGCTGATTTAATTTCTAAAGGAGAGGCTGCAATATATCAAAAAATGAAGGAACTTGAAAGCTTAGGAAATTCAATTTCAGTTAAAGAAAAAGGACTTCTTACTTCATTAGAACTTGCTTTTGAGATGTATAAAAGAGGATACAGCTTGTTAAAAGTAGATCTATATAAATCAGATGCAATTAAATTTTTAATTGAAGGAAATTCTCTAAGACCACCTTTAAATTCTTTAGAGGGAGTAGGAGAAAATGCAGCTAAGGCTATAGCAGAGGTTAGGGTAAATGGTGAATTTATTTCTAAAGAAGATTTAAGGTTAAGATCTAAAGTTTCAAAGACTGTTATAGAGGCTTTAGATAATCATGGCTGTTTAGAAGGAATGTCAGAGACAAATCAACTTTCTCTTTTTTAAATGAAAGTTTTTCTTGACAAATACAATATTACTTGTAATTGTTTATTTAATATGTTAATATATTAAATAAGGATTATTACTAATAGCTAGATTATTGTAGAGTGGGGCGTATATCCCGCTCTTTCTGTTTGAAACGCAACTTTTTTATTAGTTGCGTTTTTACTTAAAAAATATAAAAACGTATTATTGGTAATAATAAAACTAAAATTGAATATTGAAAAGGAGGGTAACATATGAAAAAGGATGCCTTAATTTTAGAAATTGAAGAATTAGTTAAACCAATTACTGATGAGCTATCATACGAGCTTTATAATGTTGAGTTTGTTAAAGAAGATGGCGAAAATTATTTAAGAATTTATATAGATAATGAAAATGGTATAAAATTAACTGATTGCGAAGCTGTTTCTAGAAGAGTAAGTGAAATGCTAGATGAAGTAGATCCTATTTCAGTTGGCTATTTCTTAGAAGTTTCATCACCAGGTATTAACAGAGGTTTATATTGTGATGAACATTTTGAAAGATATGTAGGTAGTAAGGTTATATTAAAGCTTAAAAAAGCTTTAAATGGTACTAAGACAATTACAGGAATGCTTAAAGGAATAAATGATGATTATATTATAGTTCAAGCTGAAGAAGAGGTAAATATCCCAAAAGATATACTAAAATCAGCTAATATAGAAGGGGACTTTTAAAAGGAGGATATAAAGATGAACCAAGAGTTTATAGGAGCTCTTAAAGAGATCGTTAAAGAAAAAGGAATTAGTGAAGATTTAATTTTTACAACTATAGAAGATGCTATGGTTTCTGCATATAAGAAAAACTATGCAAACCAATACACAGCAGCTCAAAATGTTAAAGTAGTTATAGATAGAGAAAGTGGAGAAATTGGAGTTTATGCTCAAAAGGTTGTTGTTGATGATGTATATGATGACGTAACTGAAATTTCTTTAGAAGAAGCAAAAGAAATTAATCCAAAGTATGAAGTGGATGACATTGTAGATTTACAAGTTACACCTAAAAACTTTGGTAGAGTAGCTGCACAGCTAGCAAAACAAGTTGTAACTCAAAGAATTAAAGAAGCAGAAAGAAACATAATATATAGTGAATATAAAGAAAAAGAGTTTGATATAATTACAGGAACTGTGTTAAGAAAAGATAAAGGCTTAGTTTTTGTTAATTTAGGAAAACTTGAGGGTGTTATAGGACCTAATGAGCAAATGAAAGGTGAAGAGTATAAGTTTAATGAAAAATTAAAACTTTATATAGTTGAAGTTAAAGAAACTTCAAAAGGAGCTCAAATTCACGTTTCAAGAACACATCCAGGTTTAGTAAAAAGATTATTTGAATTAGAAGTTCCTGAAATATATCAAGGAATTGTTGAAATAAAGAGTATTTCAAGAGAAGCTGGTTCAAGAAGTAAAATAGCAGTTCATTCAAACGATGAAACTGTAGATCCAATGGGAGCTTGTGTTGGACAAAAAGGAATTAGAGTTCAAAACATAGTTAATGAATTAAAAAATGAAAAAATTGATATCATTAAATGGAGCAAGGACCCAGAAGAATTTATTGCAAACGCATTAAGCCCAGCGAAAGTTTTAAGCGTAGTAGTTGATGAAGAAAATAAATCAGCTAAAGTAGTAGTTGATGACAATCAACTTTCACTTGCAATAGGTAAAGAGGGTCAAAACGTAAGATTAGCAGCTAAGCTTACTAACTGGAAAATTGATATTAAAAGTAAGTCACAAGCTGAAAGCGAAATAGAATCTGCTGAAGAAACTGTAGAGGTAGATGCTATAATAGAACCTGTAGAAGTAGATACTATAATAGAAGTTGTTGAGGAAGTAACTGAATAGGTGGTGCTTTTATGAAAACTAAAAAAATACCTTTAAGAATGTGTACTGGTTGCTCAGAAATGAAGCCTAAAAAAGAGCTTATAAGAGTTGTTAAATCAAAAGAAGGTGAAGTTTCTGTTGATTTAACTGGTAAAAAAGCCGGAAGAGGAGCTTATATTTGTAAATCTCAGTCATGCTTAGAAAATGCTGTAAAAACTAGAAGGTTAAGCAGAAATCTAGGTATAGCTATTGATGATGAAATATACAATAGATTGAAAGAAGAGATGTGTAATGAATAAGTTTTTTAATTTTCTTGGTTTGGCTAAAAGATCAGGTAATATATTAGAAGGATATAATAAATGCGATGAGGGAAGAAATAAAAAGAGAATTTTTTTATTTATTATCTCAAACGATGCTTCAGAATCTTCGAAAAAGAAGTTTATAAAGCATTGTGAATCGAAAAAAATACCTTATATTGTTGACTTTTCAAAAGAAGAGTTAGGAATGGGCCTTGGTAGAGAAGAAGTGAAAATAATTGCTGTACTAGATTTAAATATGGCAAATAAACTTAATTCTCTATACGAAGAGGTTACAGAATGTAAAATTTAACCGGGGGTGACTGTATGTCAAAAATTAGAGTTTATGAATTAGCGAAAGAGCTAAATATTAGTTCAAAGGATTTAATAGAACTATTAATGGACGAATTTAGTGTAGAAGTCAAGAATCACATGAGTGTAATAGAAGATGAGGACGCTGAATTAATAAAAGAATTATTAGGTGATTCAAATAAAACTGAAGACTCAGAAAAAACTATAGTTGATGAGTATGAAGAGATATTAGCTGAAGAAGTTAATAAAGGGAATAAAAAGAAAAAGAGATTCAAAAAGAACAGCAAAAATGAAGAAGAAGAAAACGGTGCTGATACAGGTATAATCGAGATTGGTGAAACAATCATGGTTAAAGATTTAGCAGAAAAGTTAAAGAAACCTTCAGCTGAAGTTATAAAAACTCTTATGTTTGCTGGTGTTATGGCTGGTATGAACCAAGAGATAGATTTCGAAACTGCTGAAAAGGTATGTGAGAAATTTGAAGTTGTAGCTGAGAAAAAAGAAGATTCTCAAGAATTAGATGAACTAGAAGTGGATAACGATTTAGAAGAAAATCTTGTTAAAAGACCACCTATAATAACTGTTATGGGACACGTTGACCACGGTAAAACATCATTACTTGATGCTATAAGAAAAACAAAAGTAACATCAACAGAAGCTGGTGGAATTACTCAACATATAGGTGCTTATACTGTTAACGTTAATGGAGAAGATTTAACTTTCTTAGATACTCCAGGACACGAAGCATTTACAGCTATGAGAGCAAGAGGAGCTCAAATAACTGACGTTGTTATACTTGTAGTTGCTGCAGATGATGGAATAATGCCACAAACTAAAGAAGCTATAAGCCACTGTAAAGCAGCAGATGTTCCTATGGTAGTTGCAATAAATAAAATTGATAGACCAGGTGCAAACATTGACAAAGTTAAACAAGAGTTAACTGAGTATGGTCTAGTTGCAGAAGATTGGGGCGGAGATACAATTTGTGTTCCAGTTTCAGCAAAACAAGGTGAAGGAATTGAAACTTTACTTGAAATGGTTCTTTTAACAGCTGAAATGTTAGAATTAAAAGCTAATCCAGAAAGAAAAGCAAAAGGAACTGTTATAGAAGCTCAACTTGATAAAGGTAGAGGTGCTGTTGCAAGTTTACTTGTTCAAGGCGGTACGTTACATGTAGGTGATTCAATATTAGTTGGTTCAACTTATGGTAGAATAAGAGCTATGTTTGATGATACAGGTAAAAAAATCAAATCAGCAGGCCCTTCAATACCAGTTGAGGTATTAGGTCTTTCAGAAGTTCCAGCAGCAGGAGATAGATTTAACCAAGTTAAAGATGAAAAGACTGCAAGAAATATGGCTGAACTTAGAAAACAAAAAGCTAAAGATGACAGTTTAAAAGCTGGAAGTAGAGTTTCATTAGAAGCACTTTACAATCAAATTAAAGAAGGTACTGTAAAAGAACTTGATATAATAGTTAAAGCTGATGTTCAAGGTTCAGTAGAAGCTATTAGACAATCACTTGAAAAATTATCAACTGATGATGTTAAAGTAAGAGTTATACACGGTGGTGTTGGAGCAATTACTGAAACTGATATTACATTTGCAAGTGCATCAAATGCTATAGTTATAGGGTTTAACGTAAGACCAGATGGTAATGCAACTGCAGCAGCTGAAAGAGATGGTGTAGAAGTTAAAACTTATAGAATTATATATGATGCAATAGAAGATGTTAAATCAGCTATGATAGGTATGCTTGAACCAGAATATAAAGAAGTTGTATTAGGGCAAGCAGAAGTTAGAGAAACTTATAAAATTTCTAATGTTGGTACTATAGCTGGATGTTATGTACTTGATGGTAAGATTACAAGAAATGCTGATATAAGAGTATTAAGAGAAGGAATAGTAATATTTGAATCAAGCTTAGCATCACTAAAAAGATTTAAAGATGATGTTAAAGAAGTTAGAAGTGGTTATGAATGTGGACTTAATGTTGAAAAATTCAATGATATCAAAGAAGGCGACATTATAGAAGCATATACTATGGAAGCTATTGAAAGAAAAGAACTTTAATACGAGGTGATATAAATGGCTAACTATAGAGGTGGAAGAATAAACGAAGAAGTTAAAAAGGAAGTTAGCAATCTTATTCAAAATGAGATTAAGGACCCAAGACTAACAGCAATGATTTCTGTTACTGGAGTTGAAGTAACTAGAGATTTAGGGTATGCAAAAGTATTTGTAAGTATTTTTGCAAATAGTGAAGACGAAAAAGTAGAAAATTTCAAAGTTCTTAAAAGTTCAGCGAGCTTTATAAGAAAAGAATTAGGTAAAAGAGTTAAATTAAGAGTTACACCACAAATAATATTTGAGTTAGATGAGTCTATAAGTTATGGAATGAAGATAGATAAGTTAATCAAAGAGGCAAAAAAATAATTTATGCTTAAAGAAATAGCAAATTTTATTTTAAATTCAAATAAAATTGGATTGACATTTCATACCTCACCAGATGGAGATGCAATAGGAAGTACGCTTGGACTTTTAAATGCATTAAAGGAACTAGGAAAGGATGCTTATATTATCTCGAAAGATAATCTTCCTGATAATATGGGATTTCTTTCTCTAGCCTATTCAATAAATGGAGAAGTGACAAAACCTACAGAAGATACTGATCTAGTAATAGTATTAGACTGTGGTAATGTTGAAAGGATTTCAGCAGAACTTGATAATTACAAAGGAAAATTAATAAATGTAGATCACCATATATCGAATGAATATTATGGTGATTTAAACTATGTAGATATAAATGCAAGTGCTACTGCTGAAATAGTATATTTACTTTTGAAACAACTAGGATATGAAATGAAATCTAATAATAATTCAATTGAAATAGGTACCTGTTTATATACTTCATTAATAACGGATACAGGTTCATTTAGGCACTCAAACGTAACTCAAAGAACTCTAGAAATTGCATCAGATTTAATAGGAATCGGTGTAAATAATACAAATATATATATTAATCTATTTGATAATAGATCGTTAAAAAAATTGAAATTAATAGGTCACGCTTTTAGCGAAGCTGATTTAGTTTTCAATAATAAATTAGCTGTAGCAACTTTATCATTAAAAACTTTAAAAGAATTAGATTGTGAAAAAGAAGATACATCTGATATTATTGGAAATCTTTTAAGTTTAAAAGGTGTTGAAGTAGCAGTCTTATTAAAAGAAAATGATGAAGGTGTAAAGGCTAGCTTAAGATCAAAGTATGATTTTGATGTGAGAAGTATAGCAGAAAAATTCGGCGGCGGTGGTCACATTAAAGCAGCTGGTGTTATGCAAAGAGGAATTTCGATGGCTGAGGCTAAAAACAATTTAATAAATGAAATAGGAAAAGAGATTTAATTATGCAGGGAATAATAAATATCTTTAAAAATAAAGGGATGACATCTTTTGATGTTGTTAGGATAGTTAAAAAGCTTGCAAAAACTAAAAAAGTAGGTCATACAGGTACTTTAGACCCTGAAGCTTGCGGGGTGCTCCCAGTAGCTATAGGAAAAGGAACTAAAATTATTGACTATATTATGGATTCAGATAAGGTTTATGAAGTATCATTTATGCTTGGTGAAGTTAGAGATACATATGATTTAGAAGGCAAAATTATTAGTCAAAAGGATACAAGTCATCTAAAAGATGAGGATGTATTAGATGCTATTGAAAATTTTACCGGAGAATATATGCAAATTCCGCCTATGTATTCAGCTTTAAAACAAAATGGGGTTAGGTTATATGACCTAGCTAGACAAGGAATAGAAGTTGAAAGAAAAGGTAGAAAAGTAAATATAAAAAGTATAGAAAATATAGAAATAAAAATGCCTTATGTTAAAATGAGGGTGTGTTGCACTAAGGGTACATACATTAGAAGTTTATGTTTTGATATTGGTGAATATTTAAAGGTTGGTGCGGTTATGACTGATCTAAAAAGAACAAAAACTTCAGTGTTTGATGAAGAAAATAGTGTAAATATTGCAGATTTAACAGAAGAAAATATATCTAAATATATAATTTCTATAGATGATGCATTAAGTAAATATCCAAAGTTAACAGTTAAAAATAAGTATGCTAAGCTACTTACTAGAAAATGAATTGTACAGAGTTTACAATGAAGAAAACTTATTTTTAGGGCTAGGAGAAAAAGGTAAAAAAGGTTTTAAACTACAAAAGTTACTTGTTTAATTGTAGGAGAAAATGATGGATAAAAAGGATAAATTTATTGAAAATGAGAAAAGTGGATATTATATTGCACTTGGAAGTTTTGATGGATTACACAAAGGACATTTAGAATTAGTAAAGAAAATAGTTTCATTAGCAAAAGATAATAATTCATATAGCATGGTATATACTTTTAGAAATCATCCAAGAAAAATAATCTCTTTAAATTCTGATATAGAATTACTTATGAATAACAGTACGAAAATTCATCTATTAGAAGAACTTGGAGTAGATGAAATTGTATTAAAAGAATTTACTAACGATCTTATGAAAGAGCCACCAGAAGATTTTATAAAAAAACTTTGTACAAATTATAAAGTGAAAGGAATCGTTGTTGGATTTAATTATAGATTTGGATATAAAAATAAGGGCGATTTAGAACTTCTAAAATCTTTAGCGAAAGTTTATGGATATAGATTATACGTAATAGAGCCTTTAATGGTTAATAATGATGTTGTAAGTAGTACGAGGATAAGAAATTATTTAAAAGATGGTTATGTTGAAAAAGCGATGGAATTATTAGAAAGACCTTATAGTCTTGAGGGAATAGTAGTAGGCGGAAAAAAATTAGGTAGAACAATTGGATTTCCAACTGCAAACTTAAAAGTATCAGAAGATATGCTTATACCTAAAAAAGGAGTATATTATACAAATGTAGTATATAATAATAATCAATTTAAAGGTATTACATCAGTTGGTACAAATCCTACTGTAAATGGAGAAAAAATAACTATTGAAACTCATATTTTAGACTTTGATAAAAATATTTATGATAAAGAATTAAAACTAATTTTTTTGGAAAGAATTAGAGATGAAAAGAAATTTGATTCAATAGAAAAATTAGTTGAAAGATTAAAAAAAGATAAAGAATTTGCAAAAAATAGAGAGCTTTACAATAAAAAATAAAATTTATTTACAATGTTCGATTGTTTTGCTATAATAAATATTGCGAACCTAGTCCTATGTTTTGAGGTGCCTTCTCATTACATGGAACTATGGGGATAATTTACGGAGGTGTTTAATTATGAACAAAGAAAGAAAATTAGAAATCATCACTGAGTTTGGTAAAAATGCTCAAGATACAGGATCAGCAGAAGTACAAGTTGCTCTATTAACAGAAAGAATCAACGAGTTAACTGATCACTTAAGAGTACACAAAAAAGACCACCACTCAAGAAGAGGTCTTTTAATGATGGTAGGTAAAAGAAGAGGTCTTTTAAACTATATAGCTAAGCAAGATATCGAAAGATACAGAGCTATAATCAAAAAATTAGGTTTAAGAAGATAATTGATTAGAGCGGTTAAAACCGCTCTATTATTTTAATGAAATTAGAAAAATTTGTAAGCAAGTGCGAAGGGAGGTCCTTTATGAGGAACACACTAAGTGCAGTTATTGCTGGAAGAGAAATGAAAGTAGAATTTGGTGATTTAGGAATGTTATCAAATGCTGCAGCTTTCATTAGCTATGGTGATACTGTTTTATTAACAAATGTAAACTCATCAGAAGAGCCTAGAGAAGGAATAGATTTTTTCCCGTTAAGTGTTGAATATGAGGAAAGACTTTATTCAGTAGGTAAAATTCCAGGAGGATTTATAAAAAGAGAAGGTAGACCGTCAGAGAAAGCTATACTTCATGGTAGAGCTGTAGATAGAACAATCAGACCTTTATTCCCAAAAGGATATAGAAATGATGTTCAAGTTGTATGTACAGTAGTTTCAGTAGAAAATGATAACTTACCTGAAATATTAGCAATTAATGCAGCTTCTACTGCATTAATGATTTCAAGTATACCTTATACTATTCCAGTAGCAGGTGTTCAAGTTGGGTTAATTAATGATGAATTTATATTAAATCCTAACTCAGAGCAAAGAAAAGAAAGTTTACTTGATTTAACAGTTTGCGCAACTAAAGAAAAAGTAATGATGATTGAAGCTGGCGGTAATGAAATCGATGAAGATACAATGATAAAAGCTATCAAGTTTGGATTTGATGGATGTCAGGATATTATTGCTTTCCAAGAAGAAGCTAGAGCAAAGTTTGGTAAAGAAAAAGATGTTCCAGTTCTTTTCAAAGTTAATGAAGAATTAGAAAAAGACGTTATGGATTTTGCTAGTGATATGGTTAAAAAAGCAATGTATATAACAGATAAAGATCTTAGAAATGAAGCTATGGATGACGTAAATGAAAAAGTATTTACAAACTTCCAAGAAAAATATGAAGGTCAAGAAGGATCAATTAAAGAAGTACTGTACAACATGCAAAAATCTGTTGTTAGAGAAATGCTTTTAAAGGATAAGAGAAGACCAGATGGTAGAGCTTTTGATCAAATTAGAAAAATCACATGTGAAGTTGATGTATTACCAAGAACACACGGAACTGGATTATTTACAAGAGGACTAACTCAAGTAATGACAGTAGCAACATTAGGTTCAGTAAGTGAGATACAAATATTAGATGGTGTTGGTGAAGAAGAATCAAAAAGATACATGCATCACTATAATTTCCCAGCTTATAGTGTAGGTGAAGTTAGACCATTAAGAGGCCCAGGGAGAAGAGAGATAGGTCACGGCGCTTTAGCTGAAAGAGCTTTAGAACCATTAATACCATCAGAAGAAGAATTCCCATATACTATAAGATTAGTATCTGAAGTATTAAGTTCTAATGGTTCAACATCACAAGCATCAGTTTGTGGATCAACTTTAGCGTTATTAGATGCTGGTGTTCCTATAAAAAGACCTGCAGCTGGAATAGCTATGGGATTAATAACATCAGAAGATTTATCAGAAGAAGAAGTTTTAACAGATATTCAAGGAATAGAAGATTTCTTTGGTGATATGGATTTTAAAGTTGCTGGTACAGAAGTTGGTATAACTTCAATACAAGTAGATACAAAATTAAAAGGTTTAAGCTTTAATGTAGTTGAAACTGCAATAAGAAATGCTAGAGATGCTAGGGTATTTATAATAGGAAAAATAAATGAATGCATTCCAGAACCTAAAAAAGAAGTATCAGTATTTGCACCTAAAACTTCTATTATAAAAATAAATCCTGATAAAATAAGAGAAGTGATTGGCGCTGGTGGAAAGGTAATTAATAAAATTATTGAAGATACTGGTGTTAAAATAGACATAAAAGAAGATGGAACTGTATTTGTATCATCAACAGATCATGAAGGTGTAAACAAAGCAATTAGTATAATTGAAGGTTTAACAAAAGAGGTTCAAGTTGGTGAAGTTTATTTAGGTAAAGTCACAAAAATTACTACTTTTGGAGCATTTGTTGAAGTACTACCTAATAAAGAAGGATTAGTTCATATTTCAAAACTTGCAAAAGAAAGAGTAAATAAGGTTGAGGATATAGTTTCAGTTGGCGATGAAATATTAGTAAAAGTAACTGAGATAGATCAACAAGGAAGAGTAAATCTTTCAAGAAAAGATGCCTTACCTGAAAAAGAAGAAGAGAATAAGTAATGTTAAAAGGGCAATTTATTGCCTTTTTTTTACTAAGTGGAGGTATATATGCAAAAGACTTTTGTGCTTAATAATGGTTTGAAAATCATAAGTGAAAAGGTGGATGGGGTAAACTCTATATCGGTTGGAGTAATGATTAAAAATGGATCAAGAAATGAGACAAAAGATATAAGTGGAATATCTCATTTTATCGAACATATGCTGTTTAAGGGCACTAAGAAAAGAAGTGCAAAGGATATTGTTTCACAAATAGAAAATGTTGGTGGGCAATTGAATGCTTTTACAGGGAAAGAAATAACTTGTTATTATATTAAAAGTTTAAGTACTCATCTAGAGTTAGATTTAGATATATTATCAGATATGATATTAAATTCAGAGTTTAATGATGAAGAAATAGAAAAAGAAAAGAATGTTGTTATTGAAGAAATTAATATGAATGAAGATATGCCTGAGGATGTATTAGAAAATATTCATGCTAAATCTTGTTTTGGTGATTCCTCACTTTCTAGACCTATACTTGGAAATATAAATAGTATAAAAAACTTAACTAGAGATAAAATTCTTGATTTTATAAGTGAAAAATATGCTCCACAGAACTCTGTTATTTCAATATGTGGAAATTTCGATGAAGAAAAAATAGTAAGTTTAATAGAAAAATATTTTAAGAATTGGAAATCTAAAGAGTTTAAAGAAGATATTTTCTTAGATACAAAAATTCAATCAAATTCATTATATAAAAGCAAAGAGATAGAACAATTACATATTAACTTAGGTTTAAATGGATTACCTTTTGGAGATGAAAGAGGGTATGCATTAATCCTTTTAAATAACATTTTTGGTGGTGGCGCTTCGTCTATATTATTTCAAAAGGTTAGAGAAGAATTAGGGCTATGTTACACTATTTATTCTTATGCTCAACCATATGTTAATATAGGATCTTTAAATATATATATAGGATTAAGTAAAGAACAAGCAAGTAAAGCACTTGAAGTTATAAAAAGAGAATTAGATACTTTCGTTAAGTTTGGAATAACTGATGAAGAGTTTGAAATCAATAAAGAAAAAATTAAAGCTAACTATATTTTGGGACTTGAAAGCACTAGTTCCAAAATGTTTGCTAATTGTAGATCAATGTTATTTAGAGGTAGAGTTAGAACTCAAGAAGAAGTTATAGAAAAAATAGATAATATCACTAAAGAAGATATCGATTTTGTTTTAAAAAATTGTTTTGGCAAAGGAATAATTAATACTTCATATGTAGGACCAAATGTTTCTGCAGACGAATTAGATAGTATTGTGTTTGATTCTACTGATGGATTTCCTAAAAGTAGAAATATAGATAAATTTGATATATAATAAATGATGCATATACCAAGCTGATAGTTCATATAATTTATGTATGAATTATTAGGAGGGTTAGGCTATGTATGTTCAGGGTGAAAAAAATATAAAATATTTAAGTGAGTTAGAACGATATGAACTTATAAACATTAATGATGGAGAAAAATATGATTATCTTCAAAATAATGACCTGGTAATAGATGATAAAGGAAATATTAAATACTTACTTATAGATGCATCTGCATCTAAAATGAGTTTTTTTGGGAACTCTCGAGAAATATTAGAAATAGATTGGGAGTGTGTTAAAAAGGTTGGGGCAAAAACTATTATTTTAGATGCAGATGAACGTAACATACGAAGAGCAAAAGTGTAAATAAGGGGGATTTCTTATGAAAATTGTCGTACAAAAATTTGGTGGAACATCTGTTTCAACCAAAGAAAGAAGAGAAAGAGTTGTAAACAAGGTAATCAGTGCTATTAAGGAAGGATATTCTCCAATAGTTGTAGTATCAGCAATGGGTAGAAAAGGTGAACCTTATGCTACAGATACTTTGTTATCACTAGTTGATTGCAACTTTAAAGATAGTAACAAACAAGCTCAAGATTTATTAATGTGTTGTGGAGAGTTTATAAGCTCTGTTGTTATGAGTAACGAATTATTTAACAATGGTGTAAATGCAGTACCATTAACTGGGGGGCAAGCTGGTATAATAACTGATGATGTATTTTCTGATGCTAAACATAAAGAAGTTGATTCAAAAGAACTATTAAGGTTAGTTGAGAATGGGAAAGTACCCGTAGTTACTGGATTTCAAGGGATAACAGAAAAAGGCTATTTTACTACTTTAGGTAGAGGTGGTAGTGATACTAGTGCTGCAATTTTAGGTGCTGCTGTAAATGCAGAAAGAATTGAAATATATACGGATGTAGATGGAATTATGACAGCTGATCCAAGAATAGTAAAAGAAGCTTCTTTGATAGATGTTATAAGTTATACAGAAGTTTTTCAGTTAGCTGATCAAGGAGCTAAAGTTGTACACCCAAGAGCAGTAGATATAGCCATGAAGCATAATATTCCACTGCTTATAAAAAATACAATGAGTGATTGTAAGGGGACATTAATTAATATAAACGGAGATATTAACCATCCAAAAATAATTACTGGTATAACATATCTAAATGATAGGATACAAGTTAAAATTAGTGCAAGTTCAAATGTTAATAATCCTAAATATAAAGATATACTAGGGCTTTTAGCTACTAATAAAATAAGTTTAGATTTAATTAATATTTTCCCGGACCAACAAGTTTTTACAATTGGTGCTGATAAAAAAGAAGATCTTAGAAATATATTAGATGCTATTCAGATAAAATATACTTTAAAAGAAGAATGTAGTCAAATAGCTGTTGTAGGAACAAGAATGACAGGAATACCTGGAGTTATTGCAAATATCATTCAAGCATTGAATGATAACAATATAGAAGTTCTACAAACTGCAGATTCAAATATGACAATTTGGTGTTTAGTAAACACAAAAGATGTGCATGAAGCTTTAAATGCATTACACAAAGTTTTTGAATTAGCATAGAGCATAATAATATTTTGAATAAAAATAGTCTTAAGGTATAAAAATATATTCATAGGAGGAGTTTTTATGGATATATTAAACGTATTAGACGAAAAAGATAACAAAAAAGATATTGATAATGAAAAGGTAGAATCTATTAAGGAATTAGGAAATACAGGTGTTATAGAACCTAACGAAAGGATTCGCGTTTTGCCTATCATAGGACAGATAGAAGGCCATATGGTTGCGCCAGCACAAACAAAAGCAACAAAGTATGAACATATTATTCCACAACTAATAGAAATGGAACAAAATGAAAAAGTTAAAGGAATATTAATTGTATTAAATACTGTTGGGGGTGATGTTGAAGCAGGGCTTGCTATAGCTGAGATGATTAATTCGATATCAAAACCGACTGTATCAATTGTAATTGGCGGAGGGCATTCTATAGGTGTACCACTGGCTACCTCTTCAAATTATTCCTTTATAACTCCATCTGCAACTATGATAGTTCACCCTATAAGAATGAATGGCTTTATAATAGGAGTAGCGCAAACATTTGAATATTTTAAAAAAATGCAAGAAAGAATAAATGAATTTATTTTAAGAACATCAAATGTAGATAAAAATAACTTAGATAAGATGCTAAAACAAACAGGAGAGCTACTAAATGATATGGGAACTATCTTAATTGGTGAGCAGGCGGTAGAATGTGGACTGATTGACAGTGTTGGAGGATTAAAAGATGCAATTGACAAATTAAATTCATTAATTGAAGATTAATTTATAAAAATCAGCTATAATATTATAGCTGATTTTTATTTCTAACTAATTTTATAAAGGTTTTTTTTAGCTTTTGTAGAAAAATATAAGGTGGGGTGATTATATGAAGAGTAACGATAAAAAGAAAAATACAAAGAAAAAAATTAGTCGCAATAAAAAAAGTAAGCAAGGAGATATTAATGGAATAATTTTTATAGCCATAGGAATATTATTATCAGTTGCTATTTATACAGATTTTGCAGGAATGCTTTCAACAGGATTTCAAAAATTTGCCCATATTTTATTTGGAATAGGTGCATATATACTACCAGTTTACATACTATTCCTTGGGTATCAGTATATAAAAAATAAAGGTAACATAATTTTAGAAAAGAAATTTTTTGGAATAACAGTATATGTTGTTGTACTTCTTTTATTTTGTAGTACAATTCATTTGCAAATGTGGTTTAAAGAAGGTGGTTCTAGTGTTAATTCAACTTTTTTTACTAGCATCAGTGATTTAGTAAAAGCAGATAGCATATTTAATGGAGGTATTGTTGGAAATTTAATAGCTTATCCTATGTACAAGCTAATTGGCGCTTTAGGGTCTTATATACTTTATATTGCATTTGGAATAATAGGTACGGTACTAACTTTTGATATAACTGTATATGATTTAGGAATAAATATAAAAAATAAAAGCAAAAAAATAAATAAGAATTTAAAACCTAAATTAAAAGTTGAACCTGATAAAGATACTATAAAGATAAAAGATCCTGAAAAAATAAAAAAAGATAATGATGAAATGTTAGTAGGTGTTAATAATAAAATTAAGGTTTTAGATTTTATGAAAAATTCTAAAATACACCAAGAAGAAGCTTTTCTTGAGAGTGAAAAGGAGAAACCTAAAATAAAAATAAATACACCTATGGTAGCAAAAGAAAATATGAAAAAAGAAATAAAAAAAGAGGAACTAGATGACTTAACAAAAGAAGACGTAAGTTCTGAAATTCAAAATAGCTTACAAAGTGAAAGAGAAAAAATTAAGTACATCCATCCATCCATCGATATTTTAAATATAAATAAAAGCACTCAATTAAATGATGATGATAAACAAGAATTAATAGAAAGTGCTGATAAGTTAGGGGATACTCTATCAAGCTTTGGAGTTGATGCAACAGTTACGGAAGTATCAAAAGGACCATCTGTTACTAGATTTGAATTACAACCAAAACCAGGAGTTAAAGTTTCTAAAATAGTTAATTTAGCTGATGATATAGCATTAGGACTTGCGGCATCAGGAGTTAGAATAGAGGCACCAATACCTGGAAAAGCAGCAGTAGGCATAGAAGTTCCAAATAAAAATCAAACACCTGTATTTTTAAGAGAGGTTCTAGATAGCAATGAATTTAAAGAAAGTAATAATAAATTAGCGTTTGCACTTGGAAAGGATATTGGTGGGAAATGTGTTGTAGGTGATTTAAGTAAAATGCCGCATACATTAATTGCCGGTGCAACAGGTTCTGGAAAAAGTGTATGTATAAATACATTGATAGTTAGTCTATTATATAAGTATTCTCCAGATGAAGTTAAGCTTTTGATGGTTGATCCTAAAGTAGTTGAGCTAAGTGTATATAATGGAATACCACATTTACTTATACCTGTTGTTACGGATCCTAAAAAGGCAGCTGGTGCATTAAATTGGGCTGTAAATGAAATGACAAGACGTTATAAATTATTTGCTGATTCTGGAGCTAGAAATATAGACTCGTACAATTCTTTATTAGATAAGGGATTAATAGAAGAAAAACTACCGTATATAGTTATTATAGTCGATGAGCTGGCAGATTTGATGATGGTTTGCCCAGGGGATGTTGAGGACTATATAGGAAGACTTGCGCAAATGGCTAGAGCTGCTGGAATGCATTTAGTTATAGCAACGCAAAGACCTTCAGTAGATGTAATTACTGGTGTTATTAAAGCAAACATACCATCTAGAATTTCATTTGCAGTGTCATCTCAAATCGATTCAAGAACAATTTTAGATAGTGGTGGAGCAGAAAAATTACTTGGTAGAGGGGATATGCTTTATTACCCATCAGGTTCTAGCAAACCATTAAGAGTTCAAGGTTGCTTTATCTCAGAAGAAGAAGTTGAGGAAGTTGTAAACTTTGTAAAGGGAGATGGAGAAGGGAATGATTACGAAGCAGATATATTAGAGCATATTGAAAATGAGTCTAGTGGAAGCAAAGTAGAAAGTTCAGAAAATGTAGATGAACTTTTAGAAGAAGCTATAAGTATTGTAATTGATTATAAGCAAGCTTCTACATCATTTCTTCAAAGAAGACTAAGAATAGGATTTAATAGAGCATCTAGAATAATGGACGAACTAGAGTTTAGAGGGATAATTTCTCCGAAAGATGGAAGTAGGGCAAGAGAGGTATTAGTAACTAAAGAAGAGTTAATAGCTTTAGATAATGAAATAAATGATTGATAATCAAAAGGTTAAATTTATCTTGTAATAGACGTGAAAGAGATATAAAATAAAATATAGCATTAGAACATAGGAGGAAATTGTTTTGATAAAATATAAAGTAGGAATGGTTAGCCTTGGCTGCGATAAAAATAGAGTAGATTCAGAGATCATGCTAGGTGCAATGAATAGAAGGTATGAGATAACAAATAATCCTAAAGAAGCTGATATAATAATAGTAAATACTTGTGGTTTTATAGAATCAGCTAAACAAGAATCTATAGATACTATTTTAGAGATGGCAGAATATAAAACAAAGTATAATTGTAAATTGCTTATAGCAACTGGATGCTTAACTCAAAGATATGGAGATGAGCTTAAAAAGTTGATGCCAGAAATTGATATAATGCTTGGAGTTAATGATTATACAAAAATAGATGAACTTATAAATGATTTTATAAGAAATAAAGATGGAAAAACAGAAATTAATTACTCAGATGAGAATATTAATGAAGGTGAAAGAATACTTACAACAGATAAGAGCACTGCTTATATAAGAATTGCAGAAGGATGTAATAATTTTTGTACTTACTGTATTATTCCAAAAATTAGAGGTAAATTCAGAAGTAGAAAGATGGAAAATATAATTGCAGAAGCTAAAGTTTTAGCATCTAGAGGTGTAAGAAAAGTAATACTTATAGCACAAGATACTACACTTTATGGAAGTGATATATATGGGGAAAAAAGATTACACTTATTACTTAAGGAGTTAAGTACAATTGAAGGCATAGAATGGATAAGAGTATTATATTGTTATCCTGAGGAAATATATGATGAACTTATTGAAGAAATTTCAAAAAATGATAAAGTAGTTAAGTATTTAGACTTACCTATTCAACACATAAGTAGTAAAATACTTAAACTAATGGGAAGAAAAACAAATAAAGAAGATATAATCAAAAAAATTGATGATTTAAGAAACAATATTGATAATGTTACATTAAGAACATCATTAATTGTTGGATTTCCTAATGAATCAGAAGAGGATTTCAATGAATTAAAAGATTTCTTAAGTGATTATAAATTAGATAAGGTTGGAGTATTTAAATACTCAAGAGAAGAAGGTACTCCAGCTGCCATTATGGATGGGCAAATAGATGAAGAAATTAAAGAATTAAGAGAAAAAGAATTAATGCTTTTACAAAATTCTATATCTAAAGAAATTAATAATAAGAAAATCGGTAGAATTTATAGTGTTTTAGTTGAAGGGCAAAATGATAATAAATTTTATGGTAGAAACTATGAAATGGCTCCAGAAATAGATGGTAATGTTTTCTTCACTAAAAAATGCACTCCAAAAATTGGGGACTTTGTTAAAGTTAAGATAGAAGATAATACAGATTATGATTTAGTAGGAGTTGGTATATGTGAATCTTGCAAATAAATTGACTTTAATTAGAATAGTGTTTGTACCATTATTCTTAATATTTATGATATTTAATGACATACCATATGGTACATTTATAGCAACGATTATATTTGTTTTAGCTTCAATAACAGATAAGCTAGATGGATATATTGCAAGAAGCAGAAATCAAATAACTGACTTTGGGAAATTTATGGATCCATTAGCAGATAAATTGTTAGTTACGACTGCTTTAATAGCTTTAGTAGGTATAGGTGTTATTCCAAGTTGGACTGTTGTTATTATAATAGCTAGAGAATTTGCTGTTTCAGGATTAAGAAGTATAGCAGCAGCTAGTGGAAAAGTAATAGCAGCTAGTTGGTGGGGAAAAATAAAGACTGTTATTCAAATGGTAGCTATAATATTATTATTGTTAAATGTTAGTATTGGTGAATCACCATATTTTACAAATATGGTAGAATCTAATTCAATATTAAATTTCACATTCAATTCATTGCCTATATTAGCACTATATTTAGCAGTAATAGTAACGGTTATATCGGGAATAGATTATTTCATGAAAAACAGAAAAATAATATCAACAAATAAATAAATTGATTAAAAACTAGTTTATAAGTCAATAATAGTAAAAGTTCCTTCTAAATGTTGGAACTTTTATTTATAGAAAATGTTGACTAAAATAAACATATTATATATAATAGTTATATAAGAACATAAGTTCGATGAAGGGAAGGTATGTATGAGTAAAATTGATGTAAATAAATTAAAAGCTATAGAAGCAGCTATGGGGCAAATAGAAAAACAATTTGGAAAAGGTTCTGTTATGAAGCTTGGAGAAAATGCAGCTCTTAACATAGATTCTATATCAACAGGTTGTTTAGATTTAGATATTGGACTTGGAATTGGCGGAGTTCCAAAGGGAAGAATAATAGAGATATATGGACCAGAAAGTTCAGGTAAAACTACTGTAGCACTTCATATAGTTGCAGAAGCACAAAAAAAAGGTGGAGCAGTTGGATTTATAGATGCAGAGCATGCTTTAGATCCAAGTTATGCTAGAAAAATTGGAGTTGATACTGAGAATTTAATAGTATCACAGCCTGATACAGGTGAACAAGGTCTTGAAATTGCAGAGGCGCTAGTACGTTCTGGTGCTATTGACGTTTTAGTAGTAGACTCAGTTGCAGCACTAGTTCCAAGAGCAGAGATTGAAGGTGAGATGGGAGATGCCCACGTAGGTTTACAAGCACGTCTTATGTCTCAAGCTTTAAGAAAATTAGCAGGTACAATAAGCAAAACTAATTGTGTTGCTATTTTTATAAACCAATTAAGAGAAAAGGTTGGAGTTATGTTTGGTAACCCAGAAACAACTCCGGGAGGAAGAGCTTTAAAATTCTATGCATCAGTAAGAATGGATATTAGAAGAATTGATTCTATTAAACAAGGCGATGCAATTGTAGGTAACAGAACAAGAGTTAAAATAATAAAAAATAAGGTTGCACCTCCATTTAGACAAGCGGAATTTGATATTATGTACAATGAAGGAATATCAAGAGAAGGTAATATTGTAGACGTTGGAGTAAAGGAAGGTATGGTTCAAAAAAGTGGAGCATGGTTCTCTTATGACGATGTTAGATTAGGTCAAGGTAGAGAAAATGCTAAAATATATCTTAAAGAAAACCCAGAAGTAGCATTAGAAATTGAAAATAAAATACGTGAGAAACATGGATTACCTTTAATGACTGAAGAAGTTGTTGAAGTAGTAAAAGAAGAACAATAGGTAGCAGAGTGATTTATCACTCTGTTTTTTATTGTATATATAAAACCACTTGCTATGCGAGTGTGTTCAGAAAAAGTTTACTGTTGTAATATGTAAAAAAA
>NZ_JAMDLQ010000030.1:0-78716 GCF_024705715.1 Clostridium sp. LY3-2 | reverse complement strand
TTTATGAAGGATCTTATGAAAAACATACTATTTTATCTAATTTAATAAGTTCTATTTTTTGTGTAAAAGTAATTTAAATTTTCTACAATATTTATTCCTAATATAAGTATATCTTAATAGCTTGTCCTTAGCTAATCTACTTGTCTACCTTTATTGATTTTCTATAGCTTGTCTAACTATTTTTTACTTGTCCAAAATATCAAAAATTTATATGAATATAGCGAAAATCCCTTGTACCAATAATATCTCGTAACAATGTTGTAGTTTTTTCGAAAAAATTTTTATTATTAGTTATAACCTCAGCCCCCATTTATTACCAATACCCCAAAATACCCCTAACCTTTTAAAGCATAATTTCACGTTACTACTTTTTCTATTAAAAACGTATTTTAAACCTCAATAATTTTTCAAACTCTACCAATTTACAGAAGCCTTTTTATAATCTTCTGCTTTTTTATTTCATAAATTTCATTTTAAATATACATTTTATTTTATTCTAACTTTAACTTATAATTTTCAATACGTTAAAAAAGCTAGCGAAAAATCGCTAGCAATTTTAAAAACCTACGTAACCCTCTAAATGAAGGTGTTAATATTTTTTCCACTTTTACACATTTTATTCTTTCTTCTATATATTAAGGTACTGTTTTTGTTATTTAAAGTATTGTATAATAATTTTATACTTAAAATAGAAGGAGACTTTAAATGTTTGGATATATAACTCCGATGAAACCTGAAATGAAAGTAAAAGACTATGAACTATTTAGAAGCTATTATTGCGGAGTTTGTATGAGTATAAAAAAGAATTATGGAAATTTACCTAGATTAGGCTTAAATTACGATATGACTTTTTTAGCTATTTTATTAGATAGCTTAGAAGATACAAGTTTAGATTTAAAATCTAAACGATGCATAGCACACCCTAATTTAAAAAAGCAAATGATTTTTAATAATAGAGCTATTGATTATGCAGCTAGTATGAATGTCTCTTTAGTTTACTTCAAATTGCTTGATGACAAATTAGACGATAATACTGTTAAAAGTAAATTATCTCTTTTTGCACTAAGCCCTTATAGAAGAAAGTTTTCTAAAGATATAGAAAAAGTGAATAACGTTATTAAAGAAAATTTATTAAACTTAGAAAAACTAGAAAAGTCTAAAAACTTTACTTCTATAGATGAAATCTGCCACCCTTTTAGTGTGATTGTAGGTTCGATACTTAAAAAATATCCCTATAGATTTAAAAATGATTCATTTACCCTTAGAGAAAATCTTTATGATTTAGGTTATTCTTTAGGAAAGTGGATCTATCTTATAGATGCTTTAGACGATTTAAAAGAAGATATGGAAAAAGATAAATTTAATCCTATAAATTATCTTTTTAATAAAGAAAACTTAGATTATACTTCATTTAAAGAAATAATAAAAGAACGAATTGAATTTAATATATTATCTTGCGGTTCTACTTTAAATGAAAACTTTCAAAAGTTAGATACTTTTAAAAATAAAGATATCATTCAAAATGTAATATCACTTGGAATGATGGATAAACTAACAAAAATACTAAATGACTGCAACTGTAAAGAATGCAAAAAAGAAAGGAATGTTTAATATAATGAATCCATACGAAATTTTAGGAGTAAGAGAAGGCGCAACTCCAGAAGAAATCAAAAAAGCTTACAGACAAATGGTAAAAAAATATCACCCAGACCAATACGAGGATAACCCTTTAAAAGAACTTGCAACTGAAAAGTTAGCTGAAGTTAATAAGGCTTATGATATTTTAATTAAAAACCCTTCTTCATCTAACGGAAGTAATTATTCAAATACGAATAATTCTAGCTATAATTCATCATCTGACTCTTACGCTTACACCGAAGTTAGAAACCTTCTTCAAAGAAGAGATACAGATTCAGCTGAAGCTAAACTTAACGCTATAAGTAACAGAACTGCTGAATGGTACTTTTTAATGGGAATTTGTAATTTTAATAAGGGTTGGTTCGATTCAGCTAAAACTAATTTAGAAACTGCTGTTAGTATGGACCCTAATAATTTTGAATATAGACAAACTTTAAATAGTTTAAATATGAGAAACAGAAACTACGGAAACACTTACAGACAAACAAATGTTGGTGCAAGCCCTTGTGACTGCTGCTGTCAACTTGTTTGTTTAGATTCAATGTGTGAGTGTTGTGGAGGAGATTTAATTAGCTGCTGCTAATTAAATCTAGAGCTATGAATAGCAAAGCTAAAAACATCTCTACAGGTGGTATACTAGTTGCGCTTACTATTATTGTTTTGTATCTTTCTTTAATTATAAGAATAAATACTTTAGCGCTTCTTACCTTATCATCGATTTTTGTTCCTATAGCAATAATTAGAAATAACCTAAAAACAGGCGTATTTGTATATATCGCCTCTTCTATTATTGCATTATTTTTAATTCCTATAGATACCTCAATACTTTATATTTTGTATTTTGGTAACTTTGGAATTATAAAATTCTTTATAGAAAAACTAAATAATAAACCTTTTGAAATAATATTAAAATTAGCTTTTTCAAACATAATATTTTTTATAATTTATATGTTTTTTAAATATGCTATTTTAAATTTTACTTTAGCTTTTCCACTTTGGATATTTGTGATTTTAGCACAAGCTTTTATATTGCTATATGATTTTGCAATTACTTTATTAATCACTTACTATTTTAGAAGGTTTCATAACAGATTTTAAATACCTACAGTAAAATACTATAGGTATTTTTTTCTGTACTTTTTATACAAATAAAAAGTGGACAAATCCTTCTCCACTTCATTTGAAATCAGAATAATTTAATGCAAACTAATTATTATATTTCTTTACATACTAATTTTATAAATACATTTAATTTATTATCAGAAATTAAATTATCCAATTCTTCATTTGATAATTCTCCTAATTTATCCATAGGTGCACAGTGTCCATTATCATTTGCATGAAATAAGTATACTTCATCACCTATGTTTATTTTTCTCTTACCATCAAAATAATAGTTTGTTAGTTTAGATATATCCTCTTCTATATCTAAATTACTATATAACCCATCAGACAATGCTCTTATTTTATTTCCTTCTATTGCTATTGCTATGTTTCTGTCTTCAACCTTCTCCACCGTAGGGACATATCCCATTCCAATAATATTTTCTTCTAATATTTTTTTATTATCTTTATAGAGTTCATATACGATTTTTATTTCATATTTTTTATCTTTGGGTAAGTTTTTTAATTCAAATTTAAAGGCTCTATTTCCTGTAAGTGCTAACATTTCACTTTGTTCATCTGTAAACTCTTTAGACTTAATCGAAAAACCTTTATCTTGGCTGCAACCGCCAATAATTAAAGTACAAAAAATTGTAATTAATAATATTAATCTTCTCATTTTCCCCTCCTACAAAACGGTATCCCCTTTTTTAATAATTAATTCTACCTCTGCTCTTAGTCTTATTAATGTAATTAATAAATATATTATAGTAATATTATACATAATTATTGTAATATAATTCCAGCGTATTCTTAATTATGATTCTATTTTATTAATTCTCCTATTGATAATCATTATCATTTATGTTATCATAAGATAAATTCATAAAGGAGGTTATTTTATGATTATATTTGAATTAATATTTAAAAGCGCGGTAGACTCGTTTTTACAAGTTGGTGTCTTCGTTTCAATTGTACTTTTTGCCTTTGGTTTTATAAATTATAAATATGATAATATATTTTTACGATTTTTAATAAATAATAAAAAACTTCAACCACTTATAGGTGCATTGCTCGGGTTAAGTCCTGGGTGCGGAGGCGCTATATTAGTTATGCCACTCTTTGTTAAAGGTCATATTTCCTTTGGTACAGTAATAGCTACTTTAATAGCTACTATGGGGGATTCAGCCTTCGTTTTAATATCCCACTCTTTATTAGACTTTTTTAAAGTATCAGCTATATCTTTTTTAGTAGCACTTGTAGTTGGATATTTATGTGATTATTTTAATATTTCAAAAAGGCTAAACCTAACTCATACTCCGAAAGATGAGAACATTAATAAAAACTTAGATTTAAAAGATCCTAATATAGGTTCTATTCCTTATAAACTAACTCATGGTTTTTTATATAAACTTTTTATAATTTTATCTATTATAGGCTTTATAATGGGGGTAACATTACTTACTGGAATAGAGATAAAAAACCCTTTAATAAATTCTATTTTTAATTTAGTAGGATTTTTAGGGACAATCCTTTCTATAATATATATGTTTATAGATAAAAAATTACTTATTAACGATACTGAAGAATTAGAAGTCCATAAGTCCTCTTCTTTAAAAGAAACATTAATCCATAACGTATCAGAAACTGCCTTTGTTATATCATTAGTCTTTGTTGCATACTTTTTATATGAATTAGTTGTATATTTTATAGGTGGCGAAGATATTTTAACAAACTATTTAACTTATTCTGGTTTGATATCTGTCTTTGGAGGTGCACTTATTGGACTTATCCCAGGATGTGGTCCTCAAATCATATTTGTAACATTATATACTAAAGGAATAATTCCTTTTGGGGCATTAATCTCTAATGCTATTTCCCAAGATGGAGATGCTCTATTTCCTTTAATCGCTATGGATAAAAAGTCTGCATTCTTAGCAACAGTTATAACTACTATCCCCGCTATAATAATCGGACTAGCTTTTTATTTATTATAAAATAATACAAAAGAACAAGAGGATGTTTTAAGAAATTATATAGAACATCCTCTTTATATAATAAGTCCTCTATTTCAAATTCTTCATCTTCTTTTAATTCTTCTCTATATTTATCATTTAACTTTTATTTAATTCATCATAGGATAATGCTTATCAGCAAGCTGCACTATCTCTTCATTTAAAATTTTTCTTTGTCCACTATCAAGATTTTCTTATGATTCATCATTAGAGTCATCTTTATTTTCATCACTTTCTTCTGATGATACTTGAGTGCTACTTTTTCCTCCCAAAGCTGTCATATCAAATAAAAGTTCCATCCTTGAATCTACTTCTAGATTTATTTTTGTAAACTTGTCATCAAAAGCGAATTCAGAATCTTCTATTCTCATATTTTTAACAATTAAATCTTTCATTCCATTTATAACTAATAAATCAATAATTAAATGTCTTAATTAAAAATACTCTTAAATATTATTAATTAAAATATTTAGGATAGAAGATAGATCTAATATCTATCTTCTATTTAATTTATTTAGATTTAATGCTTATTCCCATTTCTCCTGATGATGAATTTATACTCATTGCGACACTTTCAATATATCTCCCTCTTTCTTCCTTAAATGAAAAATTTTTTTCTATTGAATCATCAGGATTTTCAGTATGTTTATTTTTAACGATTTGGTTTATTTCTTCATAATGTTCTTTATAACTCTTTCCTTTTATTCCTGTTACTATATCGCAAATCTTAGGAGCCATTGTTTTATCTAAATCTATATCAACTTCTCCTTTTCCTGCTTTTTCCCCATCAAAATAAACATCTATTTTTGTGTATATACTATTATTCTCAGTAATTTCTCCAGCTAACTTTATATCATCAACTTTTTGCTCAAAAATTAACCAACTATCACTTTTCTCTTTGTACTTTATTCCATTTTCCTTAAAATAGCTTATTAATTCTGATTTAATTCTTGCAAATCCAGCTTTAGCTTCTTCTGGTGATAAGGATTCATTATTTTTATCTACTTATTCACCTTCTGTTTCATTACTTTCTTCTGAAGCTACGGGCTTACTTCCTTCATCACTTTTAGCTTTATCATCACTTCCACATCCTGCAAGTGAAAATATCATAATTCCAGCTATTAAAGTCCCTATTAATCTCTTTTTCATATCCTAAACCTCCTAATTATATCCCTTATTCATATTCATCTTTTTAAAATTGATTGTTCCACTCTTCCCTCCAAAAGCTGTCATATCAAATAGAAGTTCCATCCTTGAATCCACTTCTAGATTTACTCTTAAATGTCTTAATTAAAAATACTCTTAAATATTCTCAATTAAAATATTTAATATAGAAGATAGATCTAAAATCTATCTTCTATTCTAAATTATTTAGATTCAAATACTATATCTAATACTCCAGAATTATCAACATTATTCATATTTACTTGACATGTATACCCCTTAACATTTTCTTTTATTTCTATGCTACTCTCTTTAAATGCATCCTGATTTTCTCTATACTTGTTCTCAACTGCCTCATTTATTTGGTCATAGTATTTTTTATAACTCATCCCTTTTGAATTTGTTATAATATCATAAACCCTAGGAACAATTGTTTTATCTAAATCTATATCAATTTCTCCTTTTCCTGCCTTTGCTCCATCAAAGTATAAATTTATTATGGCATATACTCCTGAATCACCTGTTAACTCACCGCTTAATCTCATATCCCCTACATTTTGTTCAAAATCTATCCATATATCACTATTTTCTTGATACTTTATCCCATTTTCCTTAAAGTAACTTATCAATTCTGGTTTTATCCTTGCAAACTCTTCTTTTACTTCTTCTGGTGATAAGGATTCATTACTCTTGTCTGCTTCTTCACTTTCTGCTTCATTACTTTCTTCTGAAGCTACGGGCTTACTTCCTTCATCACTTTTAGCTTTATCTTCACTGCCACATCCTACTAGTGAAAATATCATAATTCCCGCAATTAAGCTTCCTATTAATCTCTTTTTCATATACTAAACCTCCTAATTATATCCCTTATTCATATTCATCTTTTTAAAATTGATTGTTCCACTTTTCCCTCCAAAAGCTGTCATATCAAATAAAAGCTCCATCCTTGAATCCCCTTCTAAATTTATCTTCGTAAACTTATCATTAAAAGCAAATTCAGAATCTTCTATTCTCATATTTTTAACAAATAAATCTTTCATTCCATTTATAACTAATAAATCAATAATTAAATGCCTTAATTAAAAATACTCTTAAATATTCTCAATTAAAATATTTAGGGTAGAAGATAGATCTAAAATCTATCTTCTATTTAATTTATTTGGAACTAATAACTATATTAATACATCCTTCCGTAGAATTTGTATTCATTCCTACTCCATCTGTATATTTCCCCTTATCTTCTTCATAGGAAAAATTTTTTTCTATTGAATCATCAGGATTTTCAGTGTGTTTATTTTTAACGATTTGGTTTATTTCTTTATAATGTTCTTTATAACTTTTCCCTGTTGTTCCTGTTACTATATCGCAAATTTTAGGAGCCATTGTTTTGTCCAAATCTATATTAATTTCTCCTTTTCCTGCTTTCTCTCCATCAAAAAAAATATATATATTTACATATATTTCCTCTCCCCCTTTTAATTCTCCACTCAAATTCATGTCCCCAACTTTTTGTTCAAAATCAATCCACTCGTCATTATTCTCTTTATACTTTATTCGATTTTCTTTGAAAAACTTTCTTAATTCTGGTTTAATTCTTGCAAACTCTGCTTTAGCTTCTTCTGGAGATAAAGATTCATTATTTTTCTCCCCTTCTTCATTTTCCGCTTCATTACTTTCCTCTGAAGCTACTGGCTTGTTTACTTCATCCCCTTTTAAATCTTTTTCACTTCCACATCCTGCAAGTGAAAATATCATAATTCCAGCAATTACGCTCCCTATTAATCTCTTTTTCATCTCATAAACCTCCTAATTATATCCTTTATTCATATTCATCTTTTTAAAACTGATTGTTCCACTCTTCCCTTCAAAAGCTGTCATGTCAAATAAAAGCTCCATTCTTGAATCCACTTCTAGATTTATCTTTGTATACTTATCATTAAAAGCGAATTCTGAGTCTTCGATTCTCATATTTTTAACGATTAAATCTTTCATTCCATTTATTGGTTCTTCTTATAAAAAATAAATTCATTTTTAAATATCTTAATTAAAAATACTCTTAAATATTATTAATTAAAATATTTAGGATAGAAGATAGATCTAATATCTATCTTCTATTTAATTTATTTAGATTTAATACTTATTCCCATTACTCCTTTTGATGAACCTCTATGCATTCCCACACTTTCTTTATATTTCCCTCGTTCTTCACTAAATCCAAATTCTTTTTCTATTGAATCATCTGGATTTTCAGTGTGTTTATTTTTAACGATTTGGTTTATTTCTTCATAATGCTCTTTATAACTCTTTCCTTTTATTCCTGTTACTATATCACAAACTTTAGGAGCCATTGTTTTATCTAGGTCTATATCGACTTCTCCTTTTCCTGCTTTTTCTCCATCAAAATAGATGTTTACTTTTAAATAAATATTCTTATTAACATGTATTTCTCCAGATAATTCCATATCTCCAATATTTTGTTCAAAAGCAATTCTTGTATCATTCTTTTCTTGATACTTTATCCCACTTTCTTTAAAATACTTTATTAATTCTGGTTTAATTCTTGCAAATTCAGCTTTTACTTCTTCCGGAGATAATGATTCATTATTCTTGCCTAATTCTTCATTTTCCGCTTCATTAATATCTTCTGAAGCTACGGGCTTACTTCCTTCATCACTTTTAGCTTTATCATCACTTCCACATCCTATTAGTGAAAATATCATAATTCCCGCAATTAAGCTTCCTATTAATCTCTTTTTCATACCCTAAACCTCCTAATTACATCCCTTATTCATATTCTTCTTTTTAAAATTAATTGTGCCACTCTTCCCTCCAAACGCTGTCATATCAAATAGAAGTTCCATCCTTGAATCCACTTCTAAATTTATCTTTGTAAACTTATCATTAAAAGCAAATTCAGAATCTTCTATTCTCATATTTTTAACAATTAAATCTTTCATACCATTTATAACTAATAAAACAATATTAAATGTCTTAATTAAAAATACTCTTAAATATTCTCAATTAAAATATTTAGGGTAGAAGATAGATCTAAAATCTATCTTCTATTTAGTTTATTTAGATTTAATGCTTATTCCCATTACTCCTTTTGATGAACCTCTAGGCATTCCCACACTTTCTTTATATTTCCCTCGCTCTTCACTAAATCCAAATTCTTTTTCTATTGAATCATCAGGATTTTCAGTGTGTTTATTTTTAACGATTTGGTTTATTTCTTTATAATGCTCTTTATAACTCTTTCCTTTTATTCCTGCTACTATATCGCAAATCTTAGGAGCCATTGTTTTATCTAAATCTATATCAACCTCTCCTTTTCCTGCCTTTTCTTCATTAAAATATATATTTATATTTGAATAAATGTCGTTGTCTTCAGCAATATCTCCTGATAACTCAACATCCCCAATTTTTTGTTCAAAAATTAACCAACTATCACTTTTCTCTTTGTACTTTATTCCATTTTCCTTAAAATAGCTTATTAATTCTGATTTAATTCTTGCAAATTCAGCTTTAGCTTCTTCTGGTGATAATGATTCATTATTTTTATCTACTTATTCACCTTCTGTTTCATTACTTTCCTCAGAAGCTACTTGTTCAATTCCTGTATCTATTTTCGCATCTTTTTCACTTCCACATCCTGCAAGTGAAAATATCATAATTCCCGCTATTGAGCTTCCTATTAATCTCTTTTTCATACCCTAAACCTCCTAATTACATCCCTTATTCATATTCTTCTTTTTAAAATTAATTGTGCCACTCTTCCCTCCAAAAGCTATCATATCAAATAAGAGTTCCATCCTTGAATCCACTTCTAGATTTACTCTTAAATGTCTTAATTAAAAATACTCTTAAATATTCTCAATTAAAATATTTAGGATAGAAGATAGATCTAATATCTATCTTCTATTTAATTTATTTAGATTTAATATTTATTCCCATTTCACCTGATGATGAGTTTATACTCATTCCAACACTTTCTTTGTATTTCCCTCTTTCTTCACTAAATCCAAATTCTTTTTCTATTGAATCATCGGGATTTTCACTATGTTTATTTTTAACAATTTGGTTTATTTCTTCATAATGGTCTTTATAACTCTTTCCTTTTATTCCCGTCACTATATCACAAACTTTAGGAGCCATTGTTTTATCTAGGTCTATATCAACCTCTCCTTTTCCTGCTTTCTCTCCATCAAAGAAAATATTTATCTTCGAATATACATCATTATTACTAGAAATTTCCCCCTCTAATTTCATATCGCCAACTTTCTGCTCAAAAGCAATCCACTCATCATTTTTTTCTTTGTATTTTATTCCATTTTCCTTAAAATAACTTATCAACTCTGGTTTTATTCTTGCAAACTCTGCTTTTGCTTCTTCTGGAGATAAAGATTCATTATTCTTGGCTATTTCTTCATTTTCTGCTTCATTAATATCTTCTGAAGCTACTGGTTTACTTCCTTCATCACTTTTAGCTTTATCCTCACTTCCACATCCTATTAGTGAAAGTATCATAATTCCCGCAATTAAGCTTCCTATTAATCTCTTTTTCATATCCTAAACCTCCTAATTATATCCCTTATTCATATTCATCTTTTTAAAATTGATTGTTCCACTTTTCCCTCCAAATGCTGTCATATCAAATAGAAGTTCCATCCTTGAATCCACTTCTAGATTTATCTTTGTAAACTTATCATTAAAAGCAAATTCTGAGTCTTCCATCCTCATATTTTTAACAATTAAATCCTTCATTCCATTTATTATTTCTGCATCCTTTGCAACTAATAAATTCATTCTTAGATAATCATTATAATTAAAATTTAGTTTATCTTGCTCATTATAAAAGTCACCATCGCCTCCATTTAATCTAAATAAATCATCTTGACTTCCGCTTGAAGGTATTCTATCTATTAAATCAGTTTCATCATCAATTCCTATAGTTAAATTTGTAACCCAATTATCTTTATTTTTTATTAGAGGAACATTTCCTCCTCTTAGTAAATCTTTTACATCTAATAAACTCTCATACCCTACCCAACCTGTTGTTATTATTGCTGCAAAGCAAATTGTTAAAGGTGCAAAACTTCCTGATAATGCGATAGAAATACCTCTTACTAATTTTCTTTTGTTTGAATCACAAAAGAATCCTACAAGGTTTAAGGCTGCTCTTTCAAAGAGAAGTCTATTTGTCATCTTATCTACAGCTCTTTTATCTGAGAATTCACCTTTTTTCTGAAATAATATAGCTTCAACTTTGTTTCTTAAAGCTGTGTCTCCTTCTGGCATTACTGGTACTCTCTTTGCTCCACCTTCAGTATCTTCTATCATGCTTTTAAAATTACTCATTAGATACTCAACTAAATAAACCTTATCGATAACTGAATCACTTAATTTATTTGCATTACTTTCAGGTGAATTTATAACTTTACTTGTCTCTGGATCTTCATCGTCTGCTGGAACCTCATATTTGGAATTTGTAGGTAAATCTCCTCTTGATACTTTTGCCTTTCTCCATAAAGTGGCGCTTTGATATTACTCAGACTTGAGTCATCTGCCATTTTTTTCAGTTCTTTAAAAGTATCTAAAATTTCTTTCCAAATCCCACTCTCTGTATCAAACTGAGGTGCTTTAACTTTAATTCTAATTCAAAAGTAAAACTCTTCCTATTACTTTTAGTTAATGAATTAGAATTAACAAAATGTTTTTGAAAGGTTGGTTTTAATTTATTAGTTATTTTATTTTTTACATCGTTATTGTTAATTCCCACTTTTCCTAAAACAATAGCATCCGCAGTTGCAGAATTTATAGTTCCGTCTTTCATATATCTGTATAAATCTTTTCTATCTTTGTCTGATAATTTAACTTTTATTTCTTTATTTTTTATTTTATCTTCAATAGGCTTTAGTTCATTACCAAACTTATCTATCATACTTGTAGAACCATTTCCTGAAATATATCTACAAGCTTCCTCTGTTTTTGTGAAAGCCTTTGTTAATTCATCTAGCCTTTCTCTTTTAACATCTTCTAAAAGATCTTCTATTTCCTTTTTCATAGTAGGTTTAAACTCTTGATTATTTGGCAGAGCTTCAACCTTTATTTTTAATGCTTTTAAGTCTTTCTCTATCTTTTCAAATTTACTTCTATTTTTAGTTATCTCTATTCTTGCCTTCTTCGCATTATCATTAATCTTTACAATAAGCCTATTAAAAGTGTCTTTATAATCTTTTATATCTTTGTCAAACTTAGATAGTTTGTTAGCATACTTTTCCTTTTCCCAAAGTTTTAAAGGCTCTGGTGGAGGTTTTGAATTTTCACCTTGATTATTGCTCCCTCCTGAGTTTTGCCAATCTTTATATTCTTTATTGTATCTTTCTATATCTTTTTGAGCTTGTATATCATTTGCACTAATTAGCATTTTCACATATAAAACATTTGTTAATGTGTAGAAAAAGTCTGTCTTATAAAAATCATCAGCATCTTTCATTACATTTTTATCATTAACTTTTTTTAAATACTCAAATGCATTCTTTGTTTTTACTTTTCCTATTATTCTATTAGCACTTATTTCACTACTTGACTCAAAAATCTTCTTAAACTTTGGAAATTGCTTATCACTATCGTAGGTATTTACTCCCATAAGAGTCATTAACCCGTAAATATGCTCTTCCCCTGATCGAATATCTTCCATCTCATCATCTAATTTTGATATGTCTTCTTGTATATCTTGAAAATCCTCCGAAGCATCTACTTCCTTTTGTGCTTCCTCTTGTTTCTTAAACTTCTCCATAACTTCTAATGCTAGATTTTCAAAAGTCATATATTTCATATCATTTATCATCTGTGTTTCTAAAATTCCATTACTGTTATCCCCTGTAAATAAAGCATCTCCGTATCTTACGTTTATATCATTAGCTGATGGACTCATCTTATATAAGTCAAACCCACTATCTTCTGCTAATATGTTTTCCGTAAATATTTCTTTTATTTCATTATCAATCCTCCAATTATATTCTTTACTCTTATTCAATTCTTCATATTATATTTTCAATTAAAGTATTTAAGGTAGAAGATAGATCTAAAATCTATCTTCTACTTAATTTATTTAGATTTAATATTTATTCCCATTCCTCCGGATGATGAATTTGTAGTCATTCCAACACTTTCAGTATATTTCCCTCGTTCCTCACTAAATCCAAGTTCTGTATTTATCAAATCTATAGAGGTTTTATTATGTTTATTTTTAACAATCTGGTTTATTTCCTTATACTGAGCTTTATAACTCTTTATCTGAAACTTAACCTTTTTTCTAAATAAACCTTATCACTACTAAGTTGCTTAATTTATTTGTATTCCTTTCAGATAAACTTTTAAAAAATTTCTACTTTCGATATAACTTGCACTATTGTTGCTATAAATATTGCAACTGCAAAAGGAATACCCTTTTTATCCTTAGGAGAAATTGAATCAGAAATAGTTCTAGATAAAAACATGTTAAAAATAGATAAAACGAAATCTTTCAGTTTTTTAACCGTATTTTTATCAATCATTGAAGATAAAATTATCATTAAGAACCCAATAAATACACTAAATATAAAATTATTAATTACAAAATCAATCCCCATAATAGCACCTATTGCACATACAAGTTTTATATCACCTGCACCAAAAGCACGAATAGCAAAAAGTACAAACAGTACTACAAATGGTATAATCACACCAATAGCAGAACTTAAGAAACCCTTAAACCCATTTTCAATAAAGTTTAATAATATTCCTACTATAATCGAAATTGCTACAACTTTATTTTTAACAACTCTATATTTTAAATCTGTATATGCACATACAAATACAGTTAAAATCAAAAAGATAAATTTTAGTATATCGATCATAACCCCTCCTTGAACTTTATACCTTCTGTTTTTTGAGCTTTTTCTAAAACTCTATATTCAATCATATTTTCATAAATTATAATTCTTTCTTGTCCATTTTCATTCTCGTATTCTATTGTCTCTGATATATTTTTACTTTTAGAGTTTAAAATCGAATTAATCTTTTCTATATCTCTATCCACCTTACCTATAATTTTATCCCCGTACTCTAATATAGACATATTGCTTATATCATTAGCTTTATTTTTATCAATCTTATATTTCACCACAACTTGATTTCTAGTTGTTTCATTTTTAAAATTAGGTACAATTTTATATAATAAAAAAATATGACCTTCCTTTTTTTTAATATCCTTATCAGTTTCATCATATATAAACCAATCATTACCTTCTATTTGAGGTGAATAATCAGCTGGAGTAAACTCAATTTTATTTTTATCATTTAATCCTCTATATTCTTCTAATATACTATCCATATTTTTTCTTACTTCATCAGTTTCTACCTTTTTTTCCTCTTTATCATTAATTTCTTTTTTATCCCTTTGCCAAAAAAAACCTGACTCTTCACTTCCTATTTTAGTTCCATCATTCATGCAACCATATATAATTATTATCCCTGCTATTAACGACAAAAAACCAAATAAATATAATATCTTCTTATTCATAAATTCCCCTTTTAATTGTTTAAATATATTAATGTAACTAATGCTAACAATAAAAATGGTACAAATGGAATAGTTCTATTTCTTCTACTTTTTATAAGCAGGCCTATACTAAATAAAAACACTGCAAAACTAGATACTAGTAATACTCCTAGTAAGCCTTCATACCCTAACGCAAATCCCAATATCCCTATTATCTTAGCGTCCCCCATTCCAAATCCACCTTTAGTTGCTTTAGAAACCCCAAAAAGCACAAAAAATGACACTATCGAAGTAATTAGAGAATTCATAATATTTATGCCCATTACAAACGGAAACCATAAACTTACAATTACTAAAAGTAAAAGTAACTTTCTATTCACAAGTTTCGTCTTTATATCAATTACAGAAACTTTATATAAAATTAGTATCATGAAATAATACAAGTAAAATTCTCTCGTATTTTTCAATAAACTATATAAACCAATGGAAATGAATATTATTATGCAATTTTCCATTACAAATATTTTATTATTCTTTAAATCCATTATCCTTTCTTTTATCTTATATTCTTTTAATATTATAGAATCTATTAAAACACTTATTAGAACAGTTATTATAAAAATCAAAATACTTCCTATTATCATTATTATTCTCCCCTACCTAATATATTTTTAAGCCCCAACCCAAAGTTTTAATGCTACTCTTTGCTTAATTGGCAAACTTTTATTTTTACCAAAAATGGTAGGAAGCTTTAACCTATAAGAAACTACTATCTCTACCTCATCATTTTCTCCAAGTTCTAATTTTGTCCCGTCTAAATCAAAATATTTGCCTGATGACATTTTTACAAAACCATATTTATCTAAATTGTCATCAAATTCGCATTCTAAATAACCTTCTGACACACTCTTTATAAATTTTGTCATAGTCTCTTGAGCTACTCCGTTTGCACCTCCCGAAACATTCCATCCTATAACGCTTTCCATAAAAGTAAATGCTACTTGAGCAAAAAAAGTATTTTTATTTTCTTTAAATCTACTTTTCAAAAATTCCTTATTAGAATTATTTGCTATATCCCTTTCAACCAATTTGTCTTTTGCAGTTGAAAAATTTGGATCTACTAATTCCGCAACTCCAAATGTTTCTAAGCTCGTATCAAGTAATTTCTTTTCATTCATACTTGGATCATGTTCCTGCAATTTTGTTAATATATTATCTAACCCAATATCTCCTAGTATAAATGTACTTTTTGAAACAACCCTAGCAACATCATTGACGCTAGTTTGTACCCTATCATATATTCTTAAATATCCTAAAAATTGCAACATTCCAAATAAAGCAAATATAAAAATAGGTGTTATTAGCGCAGCTTCAATAGTTAGTGATCCCTTATCCCTCTCTTTTCTTATTTTCATTTTTAAATCCTCCAAAAAAATTGTAACCTTCTCCAAATTCCCCTTTCCAAAATATATATTATGTACTAGTAAGGAGCAAAGCTCCTTACTCCTTTTTATTTTATTTATATATATATTGTGGTGATATTACATTCATAATTATTTCTCCATCATAAGCGGTTATTTTTATTACATTCCCCTCTTTCTCTTCATGTAATAGCCCTTCTATTTCAAATTCCTCATCTTCTTTTACTTATTCTCTATATTTCTCATTTAACTTTTTATTTAATTCATCATAGTTTAGTTTCAAATCCTTAAATAAAACAGAGCCATATTTTTCAAAAGGTGTTTTTCTTAAATCAAAATCCTTTCCTTCTTTAATTGCTTTATTATCAATATTGTATTTTACCTTAACGCCGAAACTACCTGCATTATTCGACTCTACAAAATTTAACTCTACATGTTTTACCATATCCTTACCTTTTTTCATCTTTGCACATTCATCACCAACATAATCAATTCCTACTACTCCAGATTTATATTTGTCCCATTCACCAATCGGATATCCATCTTCTTTTAATAATTTTCTCATTTCTTCATAGTACTTATCTGCAATTTCTACTATCTCTTCTTTTGTAATTTTTCTTTGTCTACTTTCTAATTTTTTTTGAACCTCTTCTTTTGCATCCTCTTTATTTTCATCACTTTCTTCTGATGATACTTGCGTGCTGCTTCCTTCCCCCTCTGATTTTTCACTTCCTCCGCAGCCAACTAGTGAAAATATCATTATCCCTGCTATTAAACTTCCTATTAATCTTTTTTTCATTTCTTTTCCTCCCTATCTATAACTTCTTTTTCTCTTTACTGCATTAAAATTATGCTTTTCCTTATCTTCACTTCCCTTAAAAACGGAATTTCCAAACCATTTTCCCATTCCGACCTCAGCTTCTATTGACGCCTCTGAAGCGTACTCCCTATAATTAAAAGTTCCATTACTATTTCCTAAATTTAAAGCTATTAAATCTTGAGTTCTATCGATCATATGACCTTCATCAAGTAAAAATAATCTAAACCTTAAAAAGTCAGTATACGTAAACTTTAATAAACTGAAACTTTGATCATTGTGTTCTTTATATCTTTATAATTTTTCGTTATGTACTAGTAAGGAGCTAAGCCCCTTACTCCTTTTTATTTTATTTATAAATATATTGTGGTGATATTACATCAAGATGAACTTCCCCATCATAAGCTACCACCTTTATTACGTTTCCTTCTTTTTCTTCATATAATAAGTCCTCTACTTCAAATTCTTCATCTTCTTTTACTTCTTCTCTATATTTCTCATTTAACTTTTTATTTAATTCATCATAGTTTAATTTCAAATCCTTAAGTAAAACAGAGCCATATTTTTCAAAAGGTGTCTTTCTTAAATCAAAATCCTTTCCTTCTTTAATTGCTTTATCATCAAGCTTATATACAACATTAATACCGAAACATCCCGCATTATTAGATTCAGAAAAATCCAGTTCTACATGCTCAACCATATCTTTGCCTTTTTTCATCTTTGCACATTCATCACCTACATAATCATTTTTAACTACTCCTGATTTATATTTATCCCATTCACTAATCGGATATCCATCTTCTTTCATTAATTTTTTCATTTCTTCTGAATATTTATCTGCAAGCTGTACTATCTCTTCTTTTGTAATCTTTCTTTGTCCACTATCAAGGTTTTCTTTTGATTCATCATTAGAGTCATCCTTATTTTCGTCACTTTCTTCTGATGATACTTGCGTGCTGCTTCCTTCTCCCTCTGATTTTTCACTTCCTCCGCAGCCTACTAGTGAAAATATCATTATCCCTGCTATTAAACTTCCTATTAATCTTTTTTTCATTTCTTTTCCTCCCTATCTATAACTTCTTTTTCTCTTTACTGCATTAAAATTATGCTTTTCCTTATCTTCACTTCCCTTAAAAACGGAATTTCCAAACCATTTTCCCATTCCAACTTGAGCTTCTATTGAAGCCTCTGAAGCGTACTCCCTATAATTAAAAGTTCCATTACTATTCCCTAAATTTAAAGCTATTAAATCTTGAGTTCTATCAATCATATGACCTTCGTCAAGTAAAAATAATCTAAACCTTAAAAAGTCAGTGTACGTAAACTTTAACAAGCTAAAACTTTGATCATTATTAGGTTCCTCTGTTTTTTCTTCAACTTTAAGAACCTTATCTGATCCCTCTGCCTCTATTTGATTTTCAAGTCTATCTAATTTCCCACTTGTAATACCTGTTGTTGATTTTGGTAAAGCTGTTATCTTTTTATTTAATTTAATCATCCATGTATCCTTATTTTTTATTAATGGAACCTTATATCCATTTAACAAATCAATAACATCAAGCCTACTTTCCATATAAATCCAAGCCATCTTTATAACTGTTGAAATCCACCTTGGATTTAAAACTACTGTTCCTAAAGTTAAAAGGGAAATCCCTAAAGATATACTTGTTGCTATAATATCTGCTGTTCTCTTTAATTTTTGATCACTAAAGAAGTACACTCCATTTAAAGCAACTCTCATAAGTAATAACTCTGATGTGATTCCCCATTTGTTTTGAAAATCGTTATATTCAGGTGCTCCTCCTGATAGCATTGATTCAATTTCGTATTCTAATACTGAAGGAGATGAATTTTCAGTTGGAACCCTTCCTTCATCAACCATACTTTTAAAATATGTCATTACATATTCCATCATAAATAGCTTGTCTGCAAAAGAACCTGCAAGACCGTTAAAGCTCCAATCATCAGGAATTTCAAGTTTTAACAATCGCTCCATAAAAGATTCAAGTTTAAATCCACCCTCTCCCTTTACTAAATGTAAATCATCTGGATGAACAATCTCAGGATTTGCTTTTGCATAGATTATATCTATATTTTTCCCATTTCTATCTCTTATAGTTGCGGTGCTTTTCCCCGTAAACTTACTGGTTTGATGTGGTAAATTATTTATTTGGCTTTCAGTTGCAAAGTTTTTTGAAGGATATTTGTTAACAAGCTTATCTAAAACTCCTCCATTTTTTTTAAGCATATCTTTAAAAGAATTATAAGCATCTCTAAAAACACTACTAGTAGCATCTGGTAATAAAATTAAATTATCTACAATCATCCAAGTTCCAACTGTTGCTGATACTTCCTTAAATATCTTTGTGTTATCAGCTAACTTTTCTTTTATAGAACTTTTATAACTTTTATACCAACTTGAATCATATTTTATTATGGAATTTTTATTTCCTTTAACTAGGTCTTTAGTTTTATTTTCAATATTAGCTTTAGTTGTGTTGTTTGAATCTACTATAGTATTAATAAAATTTTGAACCTCAGTTTTAGCTGTACCAGTTAACTTATTGCTGTTGTTATTATCTATAGTTGTTGCAATTTCATCGATTTGATCTGATTTTTCTCCTAATTTACTTAAAAAATTAGCTTGCATAGTTTTAGCTGCACCAAAATACGTTTTATACGATGCTAGGTTTTTAGTTTCCGTTTTTCTTAGTAATTCTTTTTTTAAATCTTCATCTCCGCCTTTCATTCCTTTTACATGTTTTGCTAAAGCTTGTGCATCTTTTGATTTTTCATTCATAAGAGAATTTGTGGCTGTGATTCCTCCATCAATAGTTCCCATAAATTCATTCATACTATTAGTATAGGCATCTAAACTTTTTGAAGCTTCCGCACTTAAACACCCTATTGAAATATCTATTACAGATATTTTTTTGTCTATATCTTTGTTATTTTTATTTAATTCCTTTACTTTATTAGATGCTGAGCTTTTATCCTTAGATAATTTATCAATTTCATTTTTAAGCTTTAAAACTTCTTTTTCTACCTCTTTAATTTCCTTTTCTATACTTTCCACTTCTGTTTCTTTTGCATCTTTTAATTTATCCTTTAGTTCTTTTAATTTTTTATCTTTCTCTTTTTTTTGATCTTTTTTGGATGATAAATTAGTATTTATATTACTTATTTCACTATTATTTGAATCTATTTCCTTTTGATTGTCCTTTTTATCTTCTTCTAGTATATTTTTATACCCTATAAATACCATTCTAGTATTTTGGTAAGCTGAAACCTTTGGGTAGTCTACACTAGGCTCTACTATATTAGATATTTTTTTAATAGCTTTCCCAACATTCTTATCAACTCCAGAAGCCCACTTTTCTACAGCTTTACCGTCCCCTACTCTGTCTTTGTAAAAACCAAATTCAGTAAAATGATATCCATTTATCGCTAAACTATGAACTAGCTCATACATAGCTAAATCAGCAGCATCTATTTTTTCTGCTTCTTTTTCTATAGTTTCCATAAGAGAATTTAAGCTATTCATTTTATCAACAGCAATAATTTCATCTTTAGAGTTAATCATAGTTTTTAACTTTTCTAATATTCCTGTATCATTTAAAATTTCCTGAAAGAAATTCTTAACTGCATAATATCTAGTAGCATTACACATCTGTTCTTTCATAACTTTATTATCGATAAATGGATTTTTCCCAAATAATATTTCAGAATTTAAAGAATTCAGATTTAATAAATCAACATATCCTGAAGCTCCGACATCATCAGTTGGAGTAATATTTTTTTTAAAAACCTCTTCAATAGTACCTTTACTTGCATTATTACTTGGCATAGCAAAAACACCATAACTATTGTAAAGATCTCTTGAAAAACCTCCCATTCCAGATTCAAGTGCATTATCAGCAGCGTTTACAATTTGGTTTTTTGCAACATTTATTCTAGAAACATCTATTAAAGTGAAGAAAAAGCATATAATTACCATAAATATTATAGATACATATATAGTAATTACACCACTTTCTTTATCCACTTTATTTTTCTTAGACAAAATTATTGAATGCATCTTTTATTCCTCCAATAATCTCTTTAAATTTAGTTACAAGATCTTCACCTGCAAATAATTCAACTATTTCAACTAACATTTTTTTTGTAAATGTATATGTTCTTGTATTATTTTCACTACTAGAAATACTGACACTTCTCTCAATTACCTCTTGTACATTTCCCTTTTCATCCCCCACTTGAAATATTCCAAATACGCCTTTCATTGGTAATCTGTATTTACATACAACCTTCACCTGAATGTTATCTAAAATAACAGCCGAATTCCTATTAGTTGTTACTTCAACATTAACTTTCATCGGACTACCTTTTTCAATTTTGTTTTTAATATCTTTCTTTAGCGCATTTAATTTACTTTCTACTGACTTACTCGTATTTATCCCAGCTAGTACATACCCTAAACTCTCAGAACCCTTAACTGGATTCCCATACTCATCAGTATTAGCAATTTCGTCCTCTATCCCATACCAAGATGCACTTGCCCTAGAAATTGAATTGTTTACAGAAACTGATGCATAAAATTTAGAATACAATAATATTCCCATAAAAATAATTAATATTAATATGCAAGTTATCATAGGTACAATAAAAGCTGCTTCTACTGTTATACTTCCTTTACTTTTATTCTTAAACTTCATATTTTCTCCTTGATAATTGCTTTTTAACTTTTACATTAATGGGATAAATATCCCATTAATGTATTTTACTTATCTGTAGATATTAAGAACTTTATTTTCCCCCCATATCTGTGTTTAAAATATCCTCTGAACCACTAGTTATTTTGTCCATTATACTTTGAAAGAATGCTTTAATTGTATCTTTGAAAATTACAACTAATCCTATTAAAATAACTAAAATCAAAACAATCTCTAACGTGGCTAGACCTTCCTCTTCTTTAAAAAATCTCTTTAACACTTGATTTCCCCCTTTACAAAATATATATTAAAGCAAACAATAAGTTTAAGTGCTCATCATCTGCATAAAAGCTGGTATTAAAACTATTATGAAAATAGCAACTAAAATTATCATCATTGGAAATAATAGTTTTGTTGAAGCTACCTCACCCTTTTCTTTTGCTAACAACTTTCTCTCGTTCCAACATTCATCTGATAAGTCAGTTAGCATTATTATCATATCTCCTGATCCCTTATTAACATTTTGAATTATCACCGATGCAAACTTAGTTATTTGATTAATTCTACATCTTCTTGATAAGTTAGTTAAACTAGTCTCTCTTGGAATTCCATTTTTTATATCCATATACGTTCTTCTCATCTCCTTATATAAAGGAGAGTTTGATGTACTTTTATCTACTATCTTTCCCCAAGCATTCTCGAGTGTTAGTCCTGCCCCAACTAATAACACTAGCTTACTTAAAAACTCCGGAAATTCGTATTTTATATCTTTTGCTCTCTCTTGAACTTTGTTTGTAATTGTTGTATCTGCTAAGAAAAAAGATCCTATAGATGCACCTAATGATATAAATGTAAACACTAAAGAAAATTCTCCATTAGCAGCCTGTATAAAATTTATTAAAACTAAAAACAACACAGCATATACAAATTTATTTGCAACATATATTCTATACATTACTGAAGTGTCGTTTCCGTAAATTATAAGCATCTTTTGGTATGCATCCTCATTAACTCTTCTTATATCAACTTCTCCAATTTTGTCATATAAAAATAATCCAATTGGCATAATATCAGCTAAGGGATATTCTTTTTTATCAATACTTTTTAGAGTATCTGAATAATCTATTTTTTTACTAATTAATATTAAACTTACTAATATTGCTATACTAACAATAAATGGTACAAATGCCATATCTTACACCTCTATATCTGTAATTTTTCTAGCCATTAAAACACCAACCCCTATAAGTGCTAATCCAAAGCTTGCAACAAATCTTCCTGGTAATGTGAATAATGGATTCAAAAATTCTGGTGCTGTATATTTCATAAAAAGAACTATCCCAAAAGGAATAAATGTTAATACTGTTGCTTCGAATTTTTTTGCCGATATTAAAGTTTTTATTTCTTGTTTTATATCTATTTTATCTCCAATCATCCTAGATGAGTTTTGAAGCACTTTTCTTAAATTACCACCAGCTCTAGTGCATTCACAAAAAATATCTGAAAATGTTTCTATATCTTCAAGCCCACTTCTTGCTGCGAAATTTTTCAAAGCATCTTCAATAGTTTCATTCATTTGAATTTTCCTATTTATATATAGTAATTCATCTAATATATAAGCATCCTTATTACTTAAATAAATTAACTGTAAATCTTCATATGCATCTTTAAAGGCGGTTTCAGCTGCCTTTCCTGCACTTAAGGATGAAGATATTGAATACATAGCTTCTTTAAATTGTGATAGTAATACATCTTTTCTATCCTTAATAATGCTTTTATTTTTTATCTTAATATAATAAATTCCACTAAGTGAAAATATTCCAGATAAAATAATGCTTTCATAAAATATATAAGCGCATGTAAACATAACTATAATGCCTGCACCACCATATATAAGTTTTTCTTTTTTACTCATGTGATAAACATTATAATTTATTAAGTCACCATTATTTTCAATTTTTTCCTCATCCTTTTCTTTTCTCTTTTTCAAATTAAAGGTAGTCTCTTTTTTAACTTTCTTTACCTTTTCTTTCTTCTCTTTTGTTACGATGTCTTCATCTATAACTTCGTATTTGCTGTTACTATTTTTTATAAATAATATTATTCCAGCTATTAGAGCTAAAATAATTACTATAGCTACTCCTAAAATAATGAGAACTTTTATATTCATCTACTCACCCCTATATCTGAACTTTAATTCCAGCCATTTGTAGCTTCATTTTATTTTGAAGTTCATTTTCTGTTCTTCTTAAAGTTGATACAACCTTTTTGTTTGTAGATTCCTCTTCCTCTTCAAAAACAAATAGAGGATTTAAAATAATTTCTCCATTTTCATATCCTATTAATTCAGTAATCTCTAATACTTTTCTTGATTTATCTCTTAATCTTCCTAATTGAATAATTATATCTACAGCTGAAGCGATTTGTTTTCTTATTGCTTCAATAGGAAAGTTCGCACCAGTTAATACCATAGTTTCAAGCCTACTTAACATATCATCTGTTGAGTTTGCATGTCCTGTTGATAATGATCCATCATGTCCTGTATTCATAGCTTGAAGCATATCTAAAGCTTCAGCTCCCCTAACTTCTCCGACAACTATTCTATCTGGCCTCATCCTTAAGGATGATTTTATAAGATCTCTTATTGTAACTTGCCCTTTTCCCTCTGTGTTTGCATTTCTTGTTTCAAGTCTAACTATATTTTCTATTTCTACTATTTGAAGTTCTGCTGAATCCTCAATAGTTATTACCCTTTCATCTTTTGGAATGAAATTTGAAAGTGCATTTAAGAAGGTTGTCTTACCTGAACCAGTTCCACCACTTATTAATATGTTATATTTCGCCTGAACTAGCGCTTCTAAAATATCTGCAATTTCTCTTGTAATAGAACCAAATTTTATTAATTGCTTTACCGTCATCGGAGTATCTGGGAACTTTCTTATAGTTACTATAGGACCATTTAAAGCAATTGGAGGCAAAACTATATTTACCCTTGAACCGTCTTGGAGCCTTGCATCAACTATAGGGCTTGACTCGTTAACAACTCTATTAACTTCTGAAACTATCTTTTGAATTAAGTTTTCTAATATTCTCTTATTTTCAAAATTTATATTAAGTTTAGTTACCTTTCCCCCATTTTCAACGAATATATTTTCTGGCCCATTTATCATTATTTCTGTAATATCTTTATCGTCTATTAAAGGTTGAAGGATATCTAATTTTTTTAAAGCATTATATACCTTATCTACTAATTCTTTTTTTGCAGCTACATTAAGCCTTTGGTTTTTAACACGTGTAAATATCTCACTTTTTATAATTTCACGCATTTCTTTATCTTCTATATCTCTTTGAATATACTTATCATCTTGCAAAATACTTTTTACTTCTTCTATAATTTTTTGTTCATCTTCTAACATAATAAAACTCCTTTCTTAAAGAGCTAATGCATTAATAATTGTGCATACTCCGTTATAAATTGAGCTTGAATTTAAAATCCCTATTCCTTCTTCAAAATTCAAATTATTATCAACTGGGATTTGAATCCTAATATCAATATTTTCCCTATCTAATTTATCGCTAAGTTCAGAATCTAACTCTAATGAAAGATTGCTTTTGTTATATAAAAACAAACTTCCTTGTAAATCTCCCGTATTTTCAGCATAACTAACTATTTTTTCTACACTATTTCTATCTTTTAAAACTGGAATTACATTATAAGAAGATGAATTTAGTATTACGTTATAAACTGAATTATATTTTGATGAAGTATCTATAATTACATACTTAAACATATTCATATTGTATAGTTCTGTTATAAACCAAGTTATATCTTCAACCGTTATATCTTCAATATCTAAAATACTTTCTGTACTGTTGAAAAATAATACGTTTGTAACCTTGTCTCTTATTATTGCTTGGCTAAATTTCTCTTTAAAATCTTCATCCTTTTCTTTAACCAGATATATAAGGTCTGACAAGGTGTAATCGCTTGCTCCTTTAAAATAAACTTTAGTAGTTTGAATATCCTCTAAATTTAAATAAAGAATATCATCTCCACTTCTTGCAAGTGCCATTGCTGTTCCAGAGGCTAATATACTTTTCCCACTCCCCCCGATTGGTGAGTAAAAGCTTATAATCTTTGTATCTGAATAATTATTTGTAACTCTTTCGATGTTTTTAGGATTATATTCTGAATGAACTCTTAAGATCTCTTTACAGATATCTGCACCTGTTTGATATTTTTTAATTACAGGATATTCATATTTATCCTCTGTTGCACTTCCTGAATTTAGTATTAATACAGATCTAATTCCTAAATTCTCAATAGTATTAACGTAAAAACTATCTCCAACTACTAATACATCTTTCTTTCTAAGCTTTTTTAATTCTTCTATAAATAACTCCTTATCCGTTAAACAAATAATATTGAATTTGTCATTATAATTATTTAATATATAATTTGATAAGCCTTGGATATAATTTTTATCTTTATCGGCTAATATTAAATTTAGTTTTGCCATTTTTCTCCCCCTAATCTAATAATTCTGTGTCATACTCCTCTTGTTCTAACAATTCTGTATCATAATTCTCTTCATCTATTTCAATATGATCATTTTTAGACTCCTCTTTTGGATGTATAACTTTTTCTGATTTAAATTCTTTATAATCTCCCTTAAGAATAAAGTTATTCTTTTTCATATATTTAACTAAAACAACTAAAGAAGCTATCATACCTACTATTCCAGCTGTTATTAAGATTATCCCTTTAACCAAGTCATCACCTTCTTTTAACCTTTGCCTTTTATATCTTCAATTAAGATCTCAAGCCTTGATATCTCGTTATTATTTTCTAATGTGTTAAACTTCTTTGCTAAATTATAGTTTTTTATTGCCTCTTTATAGTTTCTTGTACTAATATTTAAAAACGCTAATTCAACATAGCCTTTAAAATCTTTTGGATATTTTTCAATTAAAATATTAAAAGTTTCTTTTGCTTTATTTACCTTACCTAAATGTTTATAAATAACTCCTATATTTCTATATACACTTGAGGTTTCATATCCTGTTTTTAGCAAAATATCATAATTATCTAATGCTTTATTTAGATATTTATTTGCACTATCATCCCCTAATAAAGGTAGCCCTTTAAGATAGTATGCCTGCGCTAATCTTTCATAAAGAATAGTATTATTTTTATTTGTTGATTGAGAAATAGCTTTTTCTAAAATATTAATTTGCATATCCTCGCTATTTTCAAAAACCATAGAGTTATCTCGATATATATCTGCAAGCATAAGATATCCTCTTGTTTTAAACTCCTCATCATCACTTCTTTCTAAATCTTGTTTTAGGTTTTCCATCATATTTGTTACTTCATCATTTTTATTAAGCCCCTCTGGTTTGCTTAAAGTTTCCGATATCCCTTTATAGAATTCGTACTCTGGAAACTTACTACCATCAATTTCTGAAAACTCTTCTAAGGCTCCAATATAATCACTTTTTGCAAATAAACAAACTCCTAAAAGATACTTGTATTCTTCATTCTTCCTTATATCTTTGTTTTTATTTAAAGATTCTATTTGAAGAAGTGACAGAGCATCATCGTATTGTAAATTATTAATATAAGTTTTTGCTAAAGCTAAATATGCCTCATCTCTTCTTGGAAACATCTCTGTAGTTTCCAAAAATACAGGCTTTGCTTTTTCCATTCCTACATTCTTCTCAGTATCTACCGCAATTTCTACTTTTTCTAAATATTCTTTGATTTTATAATTTCTAATAGATAAAACTCCCATAACAACTAAAGAAGCTGAAAAAACAAAGGCTACTCCTAAAACCCCTACCCTTATTTTTATTTTTCTTTGATTTGATTTGTATTGATTACTTAATTTATCAATATTATCTAAGTCATAACACATTTCTTTAATAGACATATATCTTTGATTTGGATTTTGTTTTGTTGCTTTTAAAATAATATGTTCTATACCTTCTGAGAAACTTTTATTAATTTCTCTTACTGGAAGTATCTCAAAAGGAGGATCGTTTGGTCCCTTTCCTGTTAATAGATGATATAAAGTTACCCCTAAGCTATAAATATCGGTTCTTTCATCAGTTTGATGAGAACCATACTGCTCTGGTGCTGCATATCCTTTAGTCCCAATTATTACTGTATCTGTAGTTACTTCTTTTTTAAATTCTCTTGCTATTCCAAAGTCAACTAATTTTATATCTCCTTTTTTTGATAGCATTATATTCCCTGGTTTCATATCCCTATATATAATTGGATTAGGCGTTTGACTATGAAGATATTCTAAAACCTTGCAAAGTTCTTTTGCCCATTTTATTACCCTCTCTTCTGGAAATTTATCTACTTGGTTTAATAAATTCTCAAGTGAGGTTCCATCTATAAAGTCTTCTACAATATAGTAATAATCTTTTGTTTCGATAATATCTACTATCCTTGGAAGGGAAACATGTTGTAAGTTTTTTAAAATATTAGGCTCAATTAACAAATCAAATTTATCTTTGTTACTTTTACTTATCTCCTTAATAGCCCACTCTGTTCCAAGATTTATATTTATACCTTTATAAACAGTGCTAGTACCACCTTTGCCTGCTAATGCTATAATTTTATATTTTCCATCTAGCAAACTATTTATTTCCATAGTTTTCTCCTTTAATATTTAAAAATCTTTCTGAAAAACGAATCATTTTTTATATTATTTTGTGATAGGCTAACCATTATCACAGAAATATTATCTCTTTCTTTACGTTCTTTAACCTTTTCAAAGAATCCATCAATCAATGCTTTAGAAGTTAAACCTTTTGTAGCTCTCCAATTATTTAACCCTATTTCTAGTTCGTAATCTGTTAACTTGTTATAGAATCCATCGCTACAAAGCAAAAATATATCTCCTTTTTGAATTTTTCCCTTTTCCAAAAATATCTCTATATTTTCTTTTACTCCAACACATTGCATAAGTAAATTTTTCTTATTGCTAGCTTTAGCTTCTTCTTTAGTCATCCGTCCTGCCTTAACTTCCATAGCTACATACGAATGGTCTTCTGTAATCTGCTTTAACCTTCTTCTAAATCTATATATCCTTGAATCTCCAACATGAACTATATAATAAAAGTTTTTCAAAATTAAAATTGCAGATATCGTAGTTCCAACCCTTTGTCCTATCTTGTTGCTATAATCTATTATTTCAACATTCGCCTCTTTAACTGCATTTACTAAAGAGTTTAATATTTCGTCACTTTCTTTTTTTACATAATCGCAAACTTCTTTTGACCACCAAGCTTTAAACTTCTTAACAGCTATAACAGATGCAACTTCTCCAAAAGCTAACCCTCCAAGTCCATCGCAAACCATAAATAATCCAAAGTCACTGCCTGCATGGTCTCCTATCTGAATCAAAATATTATCTTGATTACTTTCTTTTACTAATCCCTTATCACTTATAGCTGCTACTTCTATCTTGTAACTATCCATAACTCACCTATTAATCAATTTTAAAAGTCATATTTATATTTGCTAATGTTATATTGTCATCAACTGATAACTCCACTAATTGATTACTCTCAATTCTTACAGAATTTATAAAGCTTCCATTTTTAGACTCTAAATCCTCTATATAATATCGTGAGTTGTTTTTTATAATTTGGGCGTGAACTTTTCCTATAGCTTTGCTATTTAAGGTATAATCACACTGACTAGATAACCTTCCTATTTTGTATACATCTTTATTTATATATATCTTTTCCGCAACTCCCCCATTACTTAATAACAAATATGGAGTATCATTATCTAAAACTTCCGTGTCATAGGCTAATTGAGAGATAATTTCCTTTTTAGATAAATTTACACTAGGGCTTGAAGTTTCATTTATCTCAATATCTTCGCCCTTGTTTTTTTTGTTCTTTCTTTTAGAAGTTTTTTCTTTTTTAGCTTTCACTTTTTTAGCTTTAGAAGATCCATACGCCTTTAATTTATCTTTTGAGACCTTTACTTTTATTTTTTTATCCTTATCTAAAAGAACTCTTAAAACTAATACATCAAGTACAAGTAACATCAAAGCTCCTACAATTTTCTTAGTTAAATCCATTCCATCAATTAATAATGCTAAAACAATTATAGGAATAAATATAAATTGGATAAGAGCTGCACCTATTTTTCTAGAAGGCTTATAAATCTCTTTTATTAAAGCCTCTTCTTCTGTTTCTTTATTTTGATTTATTTTATTTTTTATATTATTTGGACCCTTTGAAATATTTGCTGTAGCCACTTTACTTGGGCTTCTATTTTCAATAGGTTTTTCACTTATTCTTTGAATGTTATTTATATTTCTATCTAATTGATTAGAGTTTTCTTTAGAATTTTTTATATTTAATTCATTTTGGCTTGCAAAAACTTTAGGTGTGCTATCTGAAGTCCTATTTAAATTGCTATCTCTTTTTGATACTTTATTTACTTCTTCTCTTTTATTTATAAAATTTTCCTCTTTTATATCTTGCAGTGTTTTAAGAAATTTTCTAATAGTTATCTCTTGCATTTTGCTTTGATTTAAGATTATTTGCATAAAATTATCTTTTAAATCCATATCATCTAAAACTGCTAAATCTATTACTATTTTTTTAAGTAACTCTCTAAATGATTTATTTATATCATCATTAATCGATTCTTCTACTGGTATATATATCATAGTTACTTTTAAATCCTCTAAATTTAAGAAAATTTGCTTCTCATTTAGTAGAAAATTATCTGAATTTAAAAAATACTCATTTGATTTAGTGATTACATCCCCAATCTCAATAAGTATTTTTAATAATTTCGCTTTTGTAATTCTATTTTTAATAAAATATTCTTCTAAGTTTATTAAACCACTTACATCGTAGTTTAATAATAAAGTTTCGTTAAATATTACTTTTTCAATATTTGCAGCTCTTATCGAACTGTTTTGATTAATCATCTCTAACTGGTAATCTAATATATTTAAATTATCAATCGGTAATTCTAAATATTTTTTAAAATTATTATTTTTTTCTAGACTTATTAATTCCATTCCAAAACTCCTTACATAATTTATATTAATTTCATTATATTACCTTTAATGAATTTTTACAATAATTTTTCAAAATATTTACTTTTTTCCAATTTTCGTGTTATATTAAAAGTGAAAGGAGGTTTTATAGAAATATTATGAAGAAAAGAAAATTTATTTCATTTCTTACTTTGGTTTTTTTCCTAATCACTAATTATTCACCTATAGTAACCGAAGCAGTAACTTTAAGTTCAAATAAAAATCTTTTAAATTCCTTTATGACTGAATTTAAAAAATTAACTTTTGATAATTTTACTTTTAATCGCGTTACTCCAGACTCAGTTGAAGAAACTTCACCTGAAGAACCTTCAGCTAAGCTAAGTGAAAACATTGACGTAGGAACTTTATTAACTAAAGTAGGCTTAACAAATGATATAAATTCTTCTGATAATTACAGTTTTATTGATGCTGATCTTAGCAATCAAGAGCTTTATTTACCAAGCCTTCAAAACAATAATGTTTTTGAAGGAAAAAATTTAATATTCAAAACTAAATCTAAAAGTTTAGATGGATTGAAAATCTATATTACAAATGTAGATGGTACTAATAAAGCATATTCTTTTGCTAAATTAGCCCCAAATACAAACTACCTTATTGAAGGATTAAATCTAAAAAACGGAGATAATATTAGATTTCTTTTAAAAGATTCATCTGATACTATCTTAGACTTTAGTCTTAAAGTTACAGATAAACCTAACAAAGAGTTTACAGCACCTGAAGTTAATTCATCATTTATAAAATACGATGAACAAAAAGGCAAATACACTCTAAATATAAATTATAAAGAGCATGAAAATGCTATGCCTTTTAACCTTTATAAGTCTTGTAAACTAATGTTAGATAGCTCAGATTTTAGTATTGGTGATATAACTATTACTAAAGATTCAACAAATTATAATTTAGTAGCAGACCTAAATCTAAACTCTAGGAAAACTCTTACTAAAAATGCAATAAGCATTAATTATAGTTTGTATTCAGTAGGAATTGATGGTACTGTTTCAGAAAAAACAGCAGTTTCAGAAGGACCTGTATTTAACAAACCTGAACTAAACTTAGGAGGTATTAATTTAGAGGATAATACCCTTACTCCAAATGATAAGTTCTCGCTTTTTGTTAACTCTGATACACCATTAAATTTTTCTTGCGATGGAGATCTTAACGAATTAGAAACTTTAGAAAATAATAAGTTATATTTATCACTTATTAACTCTGACACAAATAAAAGAATATCTAATATAGATCTTAAACCTTTAGAAAATACAGATAACATAAGTAACCCTAATTCAAAAAAGTTTACCTACGAGCTTAGCTTTACCCCTTTATTTACTTCAATTGAACGTAACACTTTAGAGGGTACAGTTCTTCCTTTAGGTAACTATAAATTAGATTTACTTCTTGTAGGTTCAAATAAAGAAGACCCTATAAGAAAGTCTATAAATATATCTGTAATTCCTAAAGAGGCGTATTTAGAAACAGATATGGAAGGTAAAATTTATAATAGTACAACTTTTGGTATTAATTTCGCTCTAAATAGCTTTGGTAAATATACTAACTTAGAGGAAAATTATATTAACTTAAATTTAATTCATAATCCTAAAGATTCTATCACTAAATTTACTTACAAAATATCTGGACCTGAAGCGTTTGAAAAAATAGTTACTGAAAAAGATTTAAGCAAAAACAATTCAATTAAATTTGACTTTACTAAAACTGGTAAGTATAAAATCGAATTAATTGAATTAGAAGAAAATAATCAAAAGGTAGATTTGCCTAAAAATAATATTTTTGAGGTAAATTTCGACTCAATCAAACCGAAATTTACTACAGCTAAATTTATCAAAGAGGATGGAAACTTTGTAATAGATAACGATATATCGTTAATTGGTGTAGACGAAATACCTGTTTTTGAAATTACAGACTCAAACGAGTATAAATTTAGCACACCAAAAATTGAATATTCACCTGATGGAAGTGATACTTTTGAAGTTATAGACAATTTAGAATTTATAAAAGATAAAAATTCTAATTATCACTACTTAACTTCAAAAAAGAAAAATGATTCTAATTATCTAAATAATGGTTCATATCGTATAACTATTGAAAACATAAAAGACTTAGCAGGTAACTCCTTAGAACCTCAAATATTTGAGTTTAAAGTAGCTACATCTATACCAAAAGATCAAATTTCTTATAGTATTAAATATTTAGATAACAGAGAACTATCTAAATATAATGATATCTATCACTTCAATAACGATTTGAATGTAGAATTTAATATTCCTGAACTTGCAGCTGGTTATGAAAATATCAGCTTAATTTTAAATCAAGAAAATCTTATGACTTTAGAATTAACTCCTTCAAAGGATAATACCTTCCTAATAGAAAAAGGGAAATTATTAACTTCAAGGTTTAATCTAAATTCAAAAATAAAAGCTACTTTAAGTTTAAAAACTAATACCGGTGTTGCAAACAAAGATATAAGTTTTGACTTACAGTTTGATGATTCACTTTTAAAGCCTAGCTTTTTAAATCCTGAATCTCTTGATTACGTAAACTATGATTCAGATTATGTTTCTACAAAAAGTGAATCTTTAAAATTTAAATTCAATGAAGCATTAGACTTCTCAAAAAAAGATTCATATATTACTCTAGATGGTAAATCAATTTTAGAAGATTATAAAAATTCTTCTGAATATTTAATTCAAAATAATAACGATAAAAATCAAATCTTGAAATTTAAAGTTTATGATTATGCACTTAATGTTATAGAAATGGAGCTTAAAATTAATTTTGATTCAAAAGCACCGTCTATTTCTACTAACTTTAGTTCAAATAATTTAAATGACCTCCAAAAGGCAGTTTATAATTCAAATAAGGTTAATTTAAATATAAACTTTAATAATGACAAACCTATAACACCAAATTCAAATGATTTTATCGTAAATATAGAGGAAGAAAATATCTCAAGCTTTACTATTAAAAGTAGTAAAGTAACTTCTAAAGAAGATTTAAATTCAGAATATGATTCAAAAGGAGAAGAAATTTTTAAAGGTATTTATGACGCTAAAAAAGAACTCACTTTTGAAGAAAATTCAATTTATAAATTATCTATTCTAGCTAGAGATATTCATGGAGAAGAGACTAAAATAGTACGTTTTATTTATATTGATACTCTAGAGCCAAAAGTTAATCTTATTTGCTCTTTAGATGATTTTGAAACTTACAAATCAATTAGTACACTAGATATAAAAGATGATACAACTATAGAACAAATTAAAAAATTCGCTTATGCAAGTTCTAACGAGAATTTAAAACTTGGTTTGATTGTAGAAGATTTAACTCTTAACTTTGATAATTTTATAGCTATCTCTAAAATCCCCTATTTAGTAGGTGATAAAGACTATAATTTATCTTATGAAAAAGAAGAAGTTAAAGATAATGAAGATCTTAATAAGTCTGTAATTTTAAAACTCGATACTTCTACTTTACAAAATCGAAATCTTGATGGAACGCATAAATTAAAATTAGATATAAGTGATGGTTTAAATTCTACTAGTATATCTAAAGGTTTTTATTTAGATAATACTCTTCCTAACTTTGATTACAATTTCAGGGCAAGTGATAAGGATGAAAATTCTCTACTAGCTTTTGATAAAGATAATCATCGATTAGGAACTAATGGTAGATTTATTACAGAAATTAATCTTCTAAATTCAGATACTTACTATAATCGGATTGAAGTTTTTATAAATAAACAGATAAACTTTAAACCTGATATAGTAAAACCTTTATACGATAAAGATATATCTAACGGTAAAGTTGAATTTGAAGTTAATCTTTTAGAACACCTAAGTAGTATTAAGCCTGATAAAAATGAAATTACTTTTAAAGTTTACAAAAATACTGGTAAATTTGAATCAAAAACTATAACAACTTATCTTGATTCAAAAGTTCCTATTTTAAATTTGTATTTAGATGATACAGAGGTTAAAGCTGATAAAGCTTCTTATGAAAATACATTTAACTATAAAGAAAACTATAGTCCTCTAAAACTAACTCTATCCGATTCCACACTTTTAGAAGATTATAAACTTTATAGTGGCGATGATATTCCACCTTCTAATTCAACAAACTACGTTAAGCTTAATTCTATAGCTTACGAAGGTAATTCAAATTTTGATTCTAAAAATTTTGAATTAATTAAAGGTGATGCTAATTCAGTAATCTTAAGAAACTCTAAAGAGTCTTCTCTAAATACAAGTAAACTAAATTTAGAAATAGGAAAATATACTTTAAACTTTACTGTTAAAGATTTTGTTGGTAATACTAAAACCCTATCTTATACTTTATTTATAGAAAACAAAAAAATTGATATATCTCTTAAACCTTTAAGTGATAGTATATTCTCATATATAAATGATGATGTTTTCTATATATCAGATAAAGAATTTAAGTTTAGTATAGAGACAGGTAATACCTTCTCTAAATTTACTAATTTATCTTTAGATTTTGTAGACAGTAAAGATAACACTGTTATTTATACAAAAGTTGTTGATACAGATTTTAGTGGAGATAAGATTCACGAAGTTTCAATCACGCCTTCTGATTTTAAAAGACCTGTATCAGAGCTTTCAGAAATGAAGCTTAAAATTAATTTAGTTAATATTAATCCTAATGTTTCTGATAACGGTGTAAGTAAAAAAGAAGCTTTATTTAAATTTGATAGAACACCTTCTAAATTAGACTTTAATGTTTTAAGTTCTACTAATAACTTAGAACTACTTAAACCTTATGAAAAAGAATCTGATATTAATTTTATAGATATAAATAAAAGTAAATCCTTTAAAGTAAATATTAGTGATGAATTTGGTTTCTCAAACTTTAAAACATTTAGTCCAGATGATAAATTAAATTTAGAAGATATGCCAAACAGTTCTATCAACTTAAAATCTTTAAAATATAATAGTTCAGATTATAATGATCCTACTACTGAATTAGAGAATATTTCTTTATCTGTAGTTAAAAATAAAAATACTAGTGAAAATCTAATTATTAAAGAGAAAGATTCTGAACTAGTATTAAAGCCTGGTAAATACGAATTTGAGTTTTTAGCTAAAGATATCGTAGGTAATGTAACTACTAAGTCTTATGTAGTTGTTGTTGATGATTTATCTCCTACAATCAATAGTTTTGAAGCTAATTCTATTACAAACAAGGAAGGTAACGATTATATTTTAGGAGATATTTTAAATTTAAAGGTTAAACTTAACAAAACTTATTTAAATTACAGTGATTTAAATATAAATTTAAGTGCTACTATAGGGTCAGAAAATATTGATCTAATGACTTTATCAAAATGCACTTTAGAAGACTGCTCTTCTGTAAACTCTTCGCTTGAACATAACTTCGAAGTTAAAATAGAAGACATACTTAATAAAGTGCCTAATAATTTAAAGGAAGTTCAAATAGAAGCTACTGTAAATTTAAGTTCAGACTTTAATAGTGTAAACCCTAAAAAAATTACTAAAACCTTTATTTTAGATAGAAATAATCCGAGTTTAGAATTACTTCTTACAAATGATAATAACAAAAAACTTTCTAATACTTTAGATAATAAGTTAAGTGTAGAAAATAATAACCTGTTAAATGTATCGATTTCTGATAAATATTACTCTAGTAATCCTACTATAGTAAATCCTAATGAGCCTCTTCCTGAAAGAGACTATATAAGTTTAAAATCGATTAAATTTAATAATTCTAATTTAGGTGATGAACTAACAGAACTTGATTGTGTAAAACTAAAACTTAAGTCATCTAATAATGGTAATTTCATCTATTCTTTAGTTAGTGATGAAAATAAAGAGTACAAGCTAGAGAAAGGTAAATATGAGTTGATTTTTGAAACTAAGGATATTTCAGAAAACTATACTAGTTTTAAATATTCGATTATTGTAGATAATTCAAAAGTTATTTATAATATGACTCCAAACTCTAATATCTCTAAGTTTGATGATTTATATCATATTAATAATAATGACTTTAAAGTAAATTTAAGTATCCCGAAAATATATTCTGGGTATTCAGACCTTACTTTAAAAATCAAAGATAAAGGTAATACTATTTATACTATTTCTAAAGGTTCAGACTTCTTAAAATTTGATAAAGAAGTTGAGACTTTTGTTTTAGATGTTGAAGCTAGTAAATTTAATTTAAGTGATTCTAAAAATCTAACTTTAGAGATTTCGCTTCAATCACCTAATGATAGTATAGAGATAAAACCACTTGCTTATAGCCTAGTTTATGATGTAAAAAAACCAGAACTAAAAATATCAGCATCTCAAGATGACAAATTAAATACTCTCCCTTATTTCGGAAAGGATCCTAATTTTGTTATTTATGCATCTGATATTAATAATTTAGGTGTAAATACCCTTGATAAAGATAATATTGTGCTTAATGATATTTCAAAACCTAACTCTTTAAGCATTGAAACCTTTAGTTATTTAAAAGAAGGTTCTAATAAATCTACTGAACTTAAAGGTAGCTTTAAAGTTATTAAAAGTGGAAATAATTTCAGCATAGTTAGAAGTAATGGAACTAGCCATAATTTTACTAATGGCGAATATAATTTAAAACTGAATTTACGTGATAAGAGTGATAACTCTGTAAGTGTTAATTATAACTTTAAAATTGATACTGAAAAGCCTACAATAAACTCTATTACTTTATCTAGTAAAAACGGTACAAGTGTTACTCATCATAAGAACGTTTATTATGTAAATGGAGATTTTATAGCTAATGTAGATGTAGCTAAAAATTACGCTCCTAATACTACTTTAGATGTTACTCTTAAAGTTTATGATGAAAACAAAAAAGATTATATTGACCTTTTCACTAAAAGTTATGTTAATGAGAGCATAGTTAGCGTTAAATCATTTGATTTTGGGTTTGTAAATTCTAATGATATTAAGCTTGTTGCAACACTCTACAACGCTAACGGTAAAAAAGTATCAAAGGAAATTAAAATGATTTCTGAGAAAGTTTCTCCATCTATTTTGCTTGATTATAATAAAAATGATGTTAAAAATAATGATATTTTCTCAATCTCATCTAATTTAGATGTAAATGTAAAAGATACTTCTTCTACAAGCTTTAGTAATATAGATTTAGATACGGTTTCACTTTATACAAATTCTTCTTTACTAAAACCTAACTCTATTAACTTAAAAAATGTTACTTTCGAAGATTTATATAGTGAGAGCAATATAACTAATAACTTTACACTTAAAAAATTCAATAATACTATAAGTCTTGCCAAAAATGATTCAAGGTATTCACTACCAACTGGTAAATATACCGTTTCCCTTGAGGCAAAAGATTTATGCGGTAACTCAACATCTAAAACTTTTGTGTTCACTGTTGATACGAAATCAACTTCTGGTGATTCTAAATTAGTATTTAATAAAATTAACTCTAATGTAGCAACTACATTAGATGCTAATAAAATTTCAAATACTATTTATGTTCCTTATAATGCAACACTTAGTCTTAATTTAGATGGTAATATTTCAGGATTTAAAGGAAATAGCAATATAACTGTTAAAGATGATAACGGTAATAATATAACATCATCAACTTTTGTTACAGGTAACGGTATATCAAACAATGGTTCTATCAACAGTAATAAAAATGCTAAACAAGTTCAATTTAAATTCAAAGATGACGGAATTTATAATATATCTTGGAATTTAGAAGCTAAAAACAATATAGATAGTTATAAAAAATCAATTACCGTCGTAGTTGACACTAAAAATCCAGTTATAAATCTTGATTTAGTTAACAAAACTGCAACCAAAGATAAGACTATTTATACTAATAGTACTAAACACTATGCTGATTATAGTGTAGAAGATACAAACTTTAATACAATTAGTAATCTTTCATATAAGGTAAATCTAGATTCTAGTTCACCAAGCGGAATTATGAAAGATGAAATCTATAACGAAGGAACTTACAATATAAGCATAACTGCGACTGATAAGGCTGGACGTTCTTCAAGTAAATCTATAAAAGTTATAGTTGATAGAACTTCTCCAAAAGTTTCATTACCAAATGAATCTATGTTTAATAGAGTTAATGGAACTTACTATACAAATAAAATCAGACCTTATCTTTATGATGTTTCTGACTCGTATCTAGACCAAGAAGCAGCTTTCTTAAATAATAGAGTATATACAAAAGGAAGCTCAATTTCTGGTGATGGAACTAAAAATATCAAAGTTGTTGCAAAAGATATCGCTGGAAATATTACTGAAAAGACTTTTAACTTCGTCTTAGATACTTTAGCACCTATCTTAAATTACTCTGATGTTATAGATGAGAAACATTATAATAAACCTGTAAAACCTTCATTTAAAGCAACTGATTTACACTTTAATAAAGACTCTCTAAGTGTTCTTTTAAATGGTAGATCATATAATAATAACCCTATATCAGCTGATGGAAAGTATAATTTCAAATTATCTGTTTCAGATTTTGCTGGAAATGCTTCAACACTAAACTTTTCTTTTGTTGTTGATACAGTTGCTCCAATAATAACTATAAACGGAATATTGTTTGATAAATTAAACTCAGGTACAATAATCCCAGAAATTGTTGTTAATGATAAGGACGCTATAGTAACTTCCCTTTTAAATGGTGATTCCTACTACGGAGAACCAATTATGGCAAATGGTAAGGTTACATTAATAGTCTCAGCTGTTGATAAAGCTGGAAACTATGCTAGAAAGGTTGCAAACTTTATGCTTGATTCTTACGCACCTGAAATATTTTTAAACGGGGTGGAAAATGGCAAATCTTATAATTCATTTGTTCATCCTAAAATAACAAGTGAAAGAGGATCTAACCTAAAAATGCTACTAAATGGCAAACCTTATAACAATGAAAAAGTAACAGAACCTGGTGATTATGTACTTGAAATAATCACAACTGATAAGGTTAATAACACTAACAAACAAGTAATTAACTTTAAAATATTATCATCACCTGAAGCTGAATCAATTGAGGATTCAAAAATGCCTATATTGTTTTTCGGAATACTTTTTCTGATTTTAATAGCTTCAATAGTTGGATATAATATTTATAAAAAAAATAGAAACTAACCAATTTATTTAGTTTTCTATCTATCTTAAAAAGATAACACCGTGTATACAAACTAGAGGTATACACGGTGTTTTTTATTTAAATAATCCTTTAACTCTTTCCATATCAGCCTCATCTATTCTAGGTATGTTTATTGATAAGTCTTTTATATCTGAAACATTAGTGATTTCTGCTCTTCTTAAACCCTTTTTCATTTCATAAATATCAGATTTAATTTTTAGAGTTTGAATCTTTTTTATATAGATTCGTCTTTCTACTTTATCTATCTTTCCGACCTTTATAAGTAGCTTTTCTTCATCTATTTTAACTTCATCTGTTTTATATTCTATAAAACTTAATAAAATTATAACTGCTATAATTAGGCTTATAATTAATGCTATAACTTTAGAAAAACTTAGAGCTATAATATTTAAAACTATAAAAATGATTAAGGATTTTCCTAATGAATACTTAAAAGATTCTTTAGGTGGCTTTATCTTTTCACCCCCTACTTCAAAATCATCTATTACATCTTCTAAATAACTTTTAACTTCAGAATCATCAATACATAATGAAATTGCAGCTCTTTCATTTTCATCATTTGCCATTCCAACTACTATAACTTCAATAAATGACTTTTTTAAAATTCTTCCTAGAAATGTTTTATAAATCTTTATACCAGAAACTTTAGAAAGCAAAAATGAGTATTCTTTCCTATTAAAAAAGCCATATTTAAGTAACACCTTATCATCTTTTCTATACACTTTAAAATTAGAATAATTAAGTGAGTTTTTTATAAATTCGTAAGACATCTTAAGTGCAAGTAATGCTCCTCCGAAAATTATAGTACTTAATTTAAGTTTACTATTTCCACCTGCAAAAAATGTACCAGAGATTATTACAATACCTATAATTAGATTAGTAACATTTAAATCCCTAATTAAGCTATAAATTATAGCATCAGAAGTATTAAAACTCTTTAAAATTTTATAATCTTCCTCTTCTTCGATTTCTTTAGCTTCATTCATTAACAAAGCTCTCTTTACTTCTTCACATAGCTCGTCTTTAAATATAAACTTTATCTTACCTTCAAAAGACTCTATAGAATTATTTAAATCAAACTTTAAAGTAGATGTTTTAAAAATCCTTTGAAATATGTTTTTATTAATATTTATAGATGCTATATCAGAAGCTTTAAAATCTAATCTTTTCTTAAATAAGCCTCTTTTTGAAACTGTTATTTTATTCCCATCTATCACTAAAAAAGTAACTCTCCACTTTATAAATCCAATAAGAAAAGATATTAAAAATATTAGTATAATTACTAGTAGTAAATATCCTAAATAGTCCATTATATTTATAAAAAAATCCTTAACTTCTTTTATAGATCTTATTTCTTTTATTAAATCTATAGTGAAAAACCCTAATAAAAAACTAAAAAAAACGTTATCTGTAAAGATAGAGCTTGGATGAGATCTTAATTCCCTATTCATCTAAACTTCACCTCGTTTTATGCTATTAACTTTTTCAGTTAAAAACTCCCCTATCTTTTCACCTTCTTCTTTTTTTATAAAAGAAATAGTAGCATTACCGCCTGCAGTTAAAATATCTAAATTCACCAAGCCGTATCTTTTATCTATAGGACCCTCTTTTAACCTGATTTGATGAATTCTTTCTATAGGAATTATTGTATCTTTAACGAAGATAACTCCTTCTATTATTTCAATTTTTTCCTGTGTAACTTGGTACTTGTACCTTTTAAATCTTAAATTAATTATTAAAAAGTACTCTATTAATTCTAATATAAGTATAAAACTTGCAATTATATAGAAATATTTATGATATTTTAAACTTAAAAATTTATCACATAAAAAATATCCTAATATAATTACAACAATTGTAATCAATAAACTTATTCCCCCTGAAAATTTCATACATTTCTTTGAATCTAAATGTAGTTTTTGCATTATACCCTCCTCTAGTTGTTTTTATTTAATTATAACAAAAAAAAAGGCAGCTATTACTAGCTACCTTTTAAATATATTCTTATTCCATCATTTTTGAAATTTTCTTACTAAATACAAGTAATATTAAACCTAATATAGTAACTACACATGATATGCTTGCAAATATTTCAAGTGCCCCGAACTTTTCTACTTGTGATGCGATAGCACCTCCTAGTAAATTTGCAACTCCGTTTGCTGATAACCAAACTCCCATTAATAATGTAGCGTATTTTATTGGTGCTATATTTGATACCATTGATAATCCAATAGGTGATAAGCAAAGCTCTCCTAATGTATTACAAAGATATGTTATAACTAAAAACCACATGCTAGCTTTAGCAGCTGGATTTTCTGAACCTTGTATTGAAAGTACTGCGCATACCATAACTAAGAATCCAACTCCAACTAAAAGTAATCCAAGACCCATTTTAACAGGAACTTTTAAATCACCTTTTTTTCTATTAGCAAGTTTTACCCAAACTTTTGCAAGGATTGGTGAAAGGATTAATACAAACATAGGATTTAGTGATTGGAACGCTGAAACTGGTATTTCAAATCCAAATAAATTTCTGTTTGTTAAGTCTTTTGTAAATAATGTTAATGAACTTCCAGCTTGCTCAAATGCAGCCCAGAAGAAAATAACGAATGTAGTTAAGATAAGTATAGCTGCTACTCTTCTCTTCTCAGTTTTTGTAAGAGGTTTGTTTTCATAGCTAACTTTTCCTTTTTCTACTTTTTCAGGTTTATTACCAACATTTTTTAAATATTTAGGTGCTAAAGCCATAAATATAACTTGTCCTAAAATCATTCCGATTGCAGCTGCTAAGAATCCGTATTTGAACCCGTATTGCATAACGCCATCAACACTTTTTGCAAAATAATCTTCTGCTAAGAATCCACAGATTATAGGTGCTATAAATGAACCTAAGTTAATTCCCATATAGAAAATAGTAAAAGCTGAATCTTTTCTACTATCACCATCTGGATAAAGTTGTCCAACTACAGTTGATATGTTTGGTTTAAAGAACCCATTTCCTACGATAAGAATAGCTAAGCCTATAAATAAACCGACTCTTGTATTATCAAAGAATAATATCAAGTTACCAAATACCATTATAAATCCACCGATTACTATTGATAACTTTTGTCCTAAATATCTATCTGCAATAGCTCCTCCAATAATAGGAGTAAAATATGTAAATCCAGTATATACACCGTAAATCATAGCTGCTATTCCCAAATCAAAGCCTAAACCTCCGCCTATAAGGCTTGTAGTTAAGTAAAGCATAAGTAATGCTCTCATTCCGTAATAGCTGAATCTTTCCCACATCTCTGTTAGGAATAATAAATATAATCCTTTAGGATGCTTCTTTTTAATGTTACTATCTATTGTTGCTTCCATCTAAAAGTCTCCCCTTTTTATCTTTTGCTTTAACAAATTAAAGTATGTATATAATATAGCATACACTTGTACATATTGCAAGGACATTTTTTCACTTTTATTTAATCTACTTGAATTATTATTAAAATTTATAACTTTATCTCACCTTTACTATCAATCTGTTAATAAGCTTTATTAAGAATATTAAAGGATTTGCCTCTTCCCCCTACTCTTTTACGACATTTTCTGTTATCAATTAGATATTTGAAGATTTATTAACAATTTATTGCGAAATTTGGTATAATTTATTAGAGGTGTTTATATGAAAAATTTAAAAATTTATTTTACATCAGATATGCATGGATTTGTTTATCCAACTGATTATACTGATAAAACATTTAAAAATATTGGTATGTTAAATGTTATTAATTCATTTAAAAAAGATCCTAATACTTTAATTATAGATTGTGGAGATACTATTCAAGGTTCTCCATTTACAACATATCTTTCTAAATCTAAATTTGAATCTCATCCTATAGGTGAAGTATTAAATAGTGGTTCTTACGATTATATAACTCTTGGAAACCACGACTTTAATTATGGATTTGATTATTTAAAAAAGTATCTTAATACTTTTAAAAGTTCTTGCCTTTTAGCAAATATAAAAGATAAAACAGGAACTCTTCCTATAAAGCCTTATGATATTAAGGTTTTACCTAATGGATTAAAAATCGGATTAATAGGTTTAACTACTGAATATATTAACGTTTGGGAAAACCCTAAAAACATTGAAAGCTTTGAAATTTCAGACCCCTTTGAATCTGCAAAAAAATATTCTAATCTTTTAAAAGATAAAGTAGATATACTAATTGGTTTTTATCACGGTGGTTTTGAAAAGGATATTGAAACTAAAAAGACTTTAAGTACTACTAAAGAAAATGTAGCCTATAGAATTTCAGAAGAATTAGATTTTGATATTTTACTTACAGGTCATCAGCACCTTCCTATTGAAGGTAGTCTTATAAATGACACATACGTAGTCCAAACTCCGCAACACGGAAAAAAGTTTATAGAATTAAACTTAAAACTTGAAAATGGTGTTAAAGAAATCGAATCATCTTTAAAAGAGCCTGTTTCATCACCTAAAAAAGATATTTTTGATAAATTACTTCCTTTAGAAAACAAAATACAATCTTGGCTTGATGAACCTGTTGGATTTTTAGATATTCCACTAAATAAAGCATCACACTTAGATATGGCTTTAAAAGGTTCTTACCTTGCAAACTTTATAAATCAAGTTCAACTAGAAGTTTCAAAGGCAGACGTATCTTGTACTTCTTTTGCAAACTCAATTAAAGGGTTTAATAAAGATGTAACTGTTCGTGATATTGTTTCAACTTACGTTTACCCAAACACTCTTGTTGTTTATGAAATAGATGGTTTAACTTTAAAGAAGGGTCTTCTTAGAAGTTCAAATTATTTAACTAAAGATAACGATAAAGTTGTAATTTCAGATTCTTTCTTAAAACCTAAAACTGAACATTATAACTATGATTATTTTTCAAATATAGAATATGAATTTGATTTAAATAAAACTGGCTTAGATAGAATCTCTAAATTAGAGTTTAAAGGTGAGGCTTTAAAAGATACTGATAAAATAACCCTTGTTATGAATAATTATCGTGCAAGCGGTGCTGGAGGTTATGATTTTTATTCTGGTTCTAAAACTGTAAAAGAGATTTTAATTGAGATGCCAGAGATTATAATTGAGTATTTTTCAAAACATAAAAATGTAAAAGTTGATAAGTCAAAATACTATAACATTAAACTTTAGAACATTTGTTTGTATAAATAATCTAAATTTGGTTAGACTCCTTAAGGAAATAAAACTTAAGGAGTGTTTTTTATGAATAAAATAATATTATCAGGAAATTTAGCTAGAGATCCAGAATTACTATACTCTAAAGAAAATAATGTACCATACTCTAGAAATGTTATCGCAGTATACGATACAATAGGAAAAACAACTCACTTTATCCCTTTTGTTATTTTCAAAAAGGATGCTGAAACTTTTTGCAATTTTTGCAAAAAAGGTTCTTCAATTTGTATCACAGGTTATATAACTCGTGACAAATATCAAAACATTGATAACGAAACAGTTTATAAAACTAATATAGTTTGTGAAAAATTCGAATTTTTAGGTAAAAAGAAAAAGCCTCAAGCTGAAGCCTCTGATTTAAAACTCGCTTCATCTGACGACTTATAATTTTTCTTTTAAAATTACAAGGATATTGCTTTTGCAATATCCTTTTTTGCTAAAATTAATTACAATACCTAAACTAATTCCTCTATAATTTCTATTACTTCATCAAATTTGATTTTATTTTTTTCTAGTTTTTTTAAAGATAAAATCCAATCTATTAAATATTTATAATTATTAAAAGCCCTGTTATTTTTATTTTCAGCTATACTAATTTTAGTATCTTCATCAAATAAAAGAATGCTGTAGATATTTATTTTGTGATTATTTTCTTTTAATATGTAATTTAATTCTTCGCCTTTTCTATCTTTTAATTTAAACAAATTATCTATTTCTCTTTTTTTGTTGTTACTAATGTGTTTCCATTTTTCTTTTAAAATATCCCCTTGAACCTCCCCTTTATATTTTTCTTCGTTTATAAATACTATACCTTCTTCAAAAAGAACAGCAAGACTAATATTTATTATTCTTCTTTTTCCTTTAAAGCTTACATTTTTTAAAATATAAAAACTATCATTTAAGTCACTTAATGCATTAATTAAATTGGAATTTCCAATATCTTTTTGTATCTTTTTTATATCTCTTAGCTTTTTAACATCACGTATGTAAGCATATTTTATGTACATATAACTTCCAACCAGTGCTAAAACTAAAATAATTATGTCAGAATGAGTTCCAAAATGATATTTAACCCCTGTAACCTCAATTAAAAAGTATATAATTGCAAGTACTATTAAAAAAACTATTATATTTTTAAAGGAATTAAAATCAAAATTATTAAAGTCCCTTCCTTTTTTAATATTTTCCTTAGTCACTAGTAATGCCATAAAAATGCTCCTTTCTTTATAAAAGAAAAATAAAATAGAGGATTAGAATATTCTAATCCTCTATTATTATGTCACTATAGATCATTTTGTATTACATTAACTTCTGTAGAAAGTTCTTGAAGTCTTACTAAAACGTCAGCAGCCTTATTATCATCTACTAAAACAACAATAAAGTCCCCTGCAATTATTTCAGTATTACCTTTTGGAATAATTTCTTTTCCGCCTCTTTTAATCGCGACTATTAAACAGTCTCTAGGCCATGTTATATCTTTAATTTTCTTTCCTTCTATATGACTTCCCATAAATACTGCAAGTTCAAGGAGAGTTTTCTTAACGTAAGCCTTGCAGCTTTCATCATCGCATTTGTCTCCACACTTTTTAAGTCTTCTCTCTAAAAGACTTTCGTATATAGGTTCATTTCTAAGTAAATCACTTGTAACATATGCTGCAATTACAACTATTGTTAATGCTAATAGATGCTCAAAAGATCCTGTCATTTCTGTAATTAATACAATCCCTGTAATAGGTGCTTTAACTATGGCTGCAAAATGAGCTGCCATTGCAAAAATTATAAAGTTTAGTATATAAACATCTGGAATTTTTAAGCCTTTACAAACTAATATTCCAAAAATATCTCCAACTAAAGCTCCTAAAACTAAAAGTGGGAAGAATATTCCCCCAGGAGTTCCTGAACCAAAGGCTATTATAGTAAATAAAAATTTTACTACTAATAATAAAATAAGCATTTTAATAGTATATCCGCCTTCTGATATACTCATTATAAGTCCGTGCCCTCCACCTAATAATATAGGTAAAGTCATTCCAATAATTCCAGTTAAAATAAATGGTATTATTACCTTAACTTCTGTCGGCATTTTTTTAAATTTATCGTAGATGTCTTGCGTATTTAAAATACCTTTGCAAAAGATCATCCCTGAAAAACCAACTATTATACCAAGTATAGGTAAAAGCCAATAATATCCTAAAGGCAGAGCTGATATCCCATTAAATCCAAAAGCAGGCCCAAGCCCTAAAAATTGCTTTACAGTAAAGTCAGCTACAATTGATGATGCCATAGCAGATAATAAAACAAGCGGAGAGAAGTTTTTATGAACTTCTTCTAGTGCAAAAATAACTCCTGAAAGTGGGGCATTAAAAGCACCAGCAATACCTGCTGCTGCACCACTTGTTATAAGAATTTTTTCTTCTATATTACTTCTATTACATACCTTTGAGAAACCTTGCCCGATAGACGCCCCCATTTGAACTGAAGGGCCCTCTCTTCCTAGTGATAACCCAGCACCAAGTGCTATAGTTCCACCTAGAAATTTCAAGATAAGTACTCTTAACCAGTTAACTTCAAACCTTCTCATAAGTATGCCCTCAACTTGTGGGATACCACTTCCTGAAATCATACCGTCTTTTCTTACCATAACGCCAACTATATAACCCATTATGATTAATACCGCAAACACAAGTGCAATATTCCATATACTTCCCTTAGCGCCTTCATATATTGAGGTCATCTTTGGGAGCATTTTATCAATTAAAACTCTATTTAGTACCATAATAAGTCCTGCAAATAATCCAATGCAAATCGATTCAAAAATAAGCCTTAACTTAAGATTGTTTCGAACTTTCATAACCTCTATGGTGCTATCTTTTTTATCCTGCATGTTTTTCCCCTTCCTAAAATCGAAAATATCCACTTAATATTATATATCTTATCCTTTGCAATAAAAAATTGGTTACATTCTATAATGGACCTAAAATTTAAGTATTTGTTCTTAAATATAATTTAACCGAGATATCCTATTATTTATTCTCTATTACTCTATGATACTCTATATTTAGGTTCTTTCTATTTTTTATATTGTAAATTTTATATTAACTTAGAATATTTATGCATTATTTACATAGCACCTTTTCCAAAAAGAAAAAAAGCTTAGAAGAATCTAAGCTTTTTTAGGCTGCACCTTTTATTTCCTTTACTATATTTATAAAATCATTATTATTATTCACAAGATTAATAACTCTGTCTTTTACTAAATTATAATTATTAAATGTTTTTATAGCTTCATCATAGTTATTATAAACTTTCCAATAACCACAAGCTAAACATTTCTTTTCAGTGCATTCCATAAAATCTTTAACATCCTCAACTGGAATACCTAGGAATATTCCAAGTTCATGAGGACAATGATAAAGATTATATCTTTCTTTTAACTTTAAAAGTATCTCAAAAATATCTAGACTTAGATCATAATTTAAACCTTCTAAAAAGTTCTTATTATCTTTGTTTTTTAATCTTTCTCTAAGTTTTGCTTCATTAAATACTAATATTATTTTAGCTTCACTGCATTCCCTTAAAACTATATAATTAAGATTTAGTTCTTTTAAAAGCTCTTCTTTAGATTTGTTCCACTCAAAATAATCATTACTCTTTTTAACTAAAGTTATTGTAGAAGATGGTTTATACCCTGCTACAACTGGTGCTAACATAAATAGCATGAATTTTTTAAAGCGCATACTCTCATCCATTTCACTAAGTATCTTATAAAAATTTTTATATTTATTTTCCATCTTCTACAACTCCTTAAATATTATTTTCCTATTTTTCTTCCAAGTTCTATTAATTTTTCAGCGTCATCGCCTTCAGGAAATTCATTTGCTATAACTTCTCTCTCTAAAAGATTTACTCCCTTATCTATCATATCGTCTTCCCAAGTTGTCATCCATTCCCCAGATCCCCAACCGTAAGAACCAAATAAGATTACATCTTTTCCTGATAATTTATCTGATACCGTATTTAAAAAAGGCTCCATTTCAGTTTCATCTATATTTTCAGCTCCCATAGCTGGTGAACCTAAGCATAAAATATCACAATTTACTACATCCTCTTCTGTTGCTTTATCAACAGGTAATAAATTTACTGATGCTTTAGCTTCTTCTGCACCAAGCTTTATAAGCTTTGCCATCTCTTCTGTATTTCCTGAACCAGTCCAATATATTATATTAATTTTCATTTTTCTTCACTCCTTTATTGAAATTGATTATCATTTATATTTATAATAATACTAGTTTTTCTTTTTGTCAATATTTTATAAAAAAATAAAAGTAGATAGAAAGTCTCTATCTACTTATATTAAATATTTTCATATATTAACTTATTAAAATCATCTAGTAAAATGCTAAGATTATCATCTCTTATGCCATTTATATAATGTTTATTAATAAACTCCTGTTTTTCTTTTAATTTTATCTCTATAGGATTTAAATTTTCTAAATTTGAAATAAAGGCACCAAAATCAATATCCTTTATAATATCTTCATTATATAAATAATATAATTTATCTTTTAGTGAATATCTTAAATCTTTTAGTGTATTATCATTTTTATTATATTCTAGTAAAATCTTAATATTGTTTTTAATATCATATGATACGCATTTAACTAATTCTTTATTTTGATTTCTAACTTTATATAAATTAACTAAAGAAAAAATAACTGCTATTGATAATATTAAAATTAAATATTTACCCCATCTTTTCATAATAACCTCCTTTAAATTTTTCCCTAAGTTTATTATACCAATATTTAACACAAAAAAAATAACCTAAGAATCTCTTCTTAGATTATTTTTAATTTCCCGTCTTCTAATTTATATATTTTATCTGATACTTCTTTTGCAAATTCCATATCATGAGTTATTATCATAATTGCAATACCTTCTTTTGCTAAATCTCTTATAATATCCTTAACTTCCATAGTTGTTTTAGGGTCTAAAGCTGATGTTGGCTCATCAAAACATATTACTTTAGGCTTCATAGCTAAAGCTCTTCCTATTGCCACCCTTTGCTTTTGTCCCCCTGACAAATTACAAGGATACATATCTTTTAATTCTTCTAAAGAAAGACTCTTTAAGATATTTTCTCCCTCTTCTATAGCTTTTTCTTTACTAATTTTTAAAACTCTACTTGGCGCTTCTATTATGTTTTCTAAAATGCTCATATGAGGAAATAAATTAAAATTTTGAAACACTACTCCTAGTTCTTTTCTTACACTAATTAAATCTTTACCTTCTATATAGTTTCCATTTGTGCAAAATGCTTTATTATTTATATAAACATCTCCACTATCACATTTTTCTAAGCCATTTATGCACCTTAAAAGTGTAGTTTTCCCTTCTCCAGACCTTCCAACTATTACAGAAACTTCGCCTTCATTTATAGTTAAATCTAAATCTTTTAATACTTCTTTATCCTTAAATCTTTTTGATAACTTTTCTACCTTTAACATAAAACTCTCCCCCTATTTATAATAACTATATCTCTTTTCTAATTTTTTGAATACTAAACTAATAATTAAAACTAATATTAAATATATAACTCCAACTAATAACAAAGGTACTAAAGATGCATCTGTGTTTGTTGCAATCTTTCCAACCCTAAGTATATCTTCAAGTCCAACTACATATACAAGTGCTGTATCTTTAACTAATGAAATAACTTCATTTCCTATTGAAGGCAATACTATTTTTATGCTCTGTGGAAGGATTATTCTTCTATACATTTGTGCATCGCTTATTCCAAGAACTTTACTAGCTTCCCTTTGACCTTCATCTATAGATTCAATCCCACCTCTAAATATCTCTGCAAAATACGCACCATAGTTTAAAACAAATGCTATAATAGCTGCAGTAAATCTACTAAATTTAATCCCTAATAAAGGTAGTCCAAAAAATATAAATATTATTTGTAAAAGTAAAGGTGTTCCTCTCATAACTAAAATATACAAATCTATTAATCTCTTAGTTATATTTGTTCCTTTTATTCTTCCTATTGCAACTATTATTCCTAAAGGTATTGATATTACTAAGGTTAATATAAAAACACTTAAGGTTACAGTTAGTCCACTTCCTATTTGAGGTAATAACTCTTTTATCATATTCATCTTTAACTCTCCCCCTTATAAATTAGGTCCTCTCCAAACCATTTTTCTGATATTTTTTTAGCCTCTCCTGATTTAATAACTTGATTTAGTCCGTAATTTATTTCATTTAATAATTCTTTGTCATCTTTTCTAATACCGACTCCATAAGTTTCTTCTTCTAAATCTTCTTTTAAAACTTTGTATTTGTCTTTTCCTCTTTTATTCATGTAGTATCTTGCTAACACTTCATCTGCAACTACAGCATCTATCCTTCCAGAATCTAAATCCATAAGTGCATCATTATTTGATTCATATAAAATGGGAGCCCCGCCCTTTATACTATTTAATAAATCTTTATCACTACTTATAGCATCCATAGCACTTGATGCAGCCTGTACCCCAACTGATTTATTTTTTAATTCTTTTAAAGAATTTATTTCTCTATTACTCTTAGTAATAACAACTTGTTTATCCTTTAAATACGGGTTAGAAAAAGCCACCGTTTTTTTTCTTTCATCATTTATAGAATATCCATTCCAAATTAAATCGATATTTCCGTTTCTAAGTTCTGTTTCTTTCATAGTCCAATCTATAGGTTGAAACTTTATTTCCTTATTTATTGCTTTTGATACCGCTTTAGCTAAATCTATATCAAAACCTACTGGATTCCCTTTTGAATCTCTAAACCCCATAGGAACAAAAGTATCATCATAACCTATTATTAATAAATCTTTATTTTTTTCTCTATTATCTAAATTTAAAAAATGAATTACAATTCCTAAAAATATAAATGCAATTAACCATATAACTAGATCGCTTAATACTTTCTTCATTCACATCACCTCTTTATTACTTTAACTCGCTAAAGCAATAAAGTCAAGCTTTATTTATGTCAGAAGTCAACTATATATTTATGTTCTTTAAAACTAAAAAAAGCTAAACAACCCAGTTTATTTATTTCCTTTTTATTCCACCCTACCTATTCATAACATTTTAAAAATTTCTAACTTTAACTACAACATTGTTTTGCTTCTTTGTTGGTATTTTAATAAATATCACTGAATAAATGCAGTTTTTTATGTCCATAATCATAATAATTCAAAAAACTTAAAATTTTCGAGGTGAACTTATGGTACATACATATACTTGTCCCCATTGTGATTCAAAACACTTTATTAAATATGGAAAATATAGAAATGTTCAAAGGTATCAATGTAAGGATTGTCTTAAAACCTTTAACGAAGGAACAGGGCTTGTTTGGCATAACAGTAGAAAGAGTGTAGATCTTTGGGATAGATATACTCGTCTTATGCTATCTGGATCTACTATAAGAGATTGTGCCTATAGACTAAACATTTGCATAGAAACTTCTTTTAGATGGAGGCATAAAATATTAAAACATATTGGGACTTACACAGATTCAAGAAGAACTCATATAGTTACAGCCATAAGGCATACTAAATTCTTAGAAAACTTTAAGGGGCAAAAGACTCCCCCTGTATGCACCATTTCTAAAAGAAAAAATATCTTTGTAGCTACAACAATTAATAAAAATAATTATTCCCTAGCTAAGATATCTTTTGATTCTATGAGTCCTACAAAGGAATCTATAGATAATTTAATGGATTCATTTAACCCTGTATTTAATACTTACTTTTTACCCGGAAAAGATAGGTTTTCTTATCTTGTATCAAAAAAATTAAACTACGCTCTTCATAAAAAGAAGGAATTAAAAATTTCTAAAGTCGAAGGCGAAATTTTACTTAATAATTGCTCCGACTTTATATTGAATTTAAGAAGATGGCTTAAAAAATTTAGAAGTGTTGCTACAAAGTATCTGCAAGTTTATTTGAATTGGTTTGTTTATATTTATGAAGGATCTTATGAAAAACATACTATTTTATCAAATTTAATAAACTCTATTTTTTGCGTAAAAATCATTTAACCCTCCTTATGAAATAGCCTTAATTTAAGTATCTCTTATAGGCTTGTCCTTAGTATTACTGCTTGTATATCTTTATTGATTTTATATAGCTTGTCTTAATAATTTTTACTTGTCCAAAACATCAAAAATTTAACCCTATATAGCGAAAATCCCTTGTACCAACAATATCTCGTAACAATGGTGTAGTTAATTTCAAATTATTGTTTATAACTATTACCTACCTAAAGCCTCATTTTTTAGTCATATATTTTTACTTCCTTAAACTCTTTAATATATTAACCTTTTAAATTCATTTTTCATACCTTCCTACAGATAAAAAGCACCAAGCTTATTTGCTTGGTGCTTAAAAATATTATTTATTATTTTTCACCTTTTAACATTTCACCAATAGCTGCAATGCTACCTAGTGAAGAAAGTGTTTCGTTTGGTAAGATAAGTTTGTTTGCTGGGCTGTTTGCCATTTCTTTTAATGCTTCAACTTGTTTTAAAGCAATAACTCTTTCATCTGTTCCAGATTCAATAATAGCAGCTGTTACTTTTCTTACAGCCTCAGATTCAGCTTTTGCTATTTCTTCTATAGCACGGGCACGACCTTCAGCCTCAAGTAATTGTGATTCCCTTAAACCTTCAGCTCTTCTTATTTGAGCTTCTTTTTGAGCTTCTGCTTCTAGGATTTTTGCTTGTTTTTCACCTTCAGCTTTTGCTATTTGTGATTGTTTAGCACCTTCTGCTTGAAGGATCATAGCTCTCTTATCTCTCTCTGCTCTCATTTGCTTTTCCATAGCATTTTGAATTTCAGTTGGAGGTACTATATTTTTAATTTCAACTGATAAAATCTTTATACCGTATGCATCTGTTATTTCATCAATTATTGTAAGTAGCTCTTGGTTTATTCTATCTCTACCAGATAAAACTTCATCAAGTGTCATATTACCTATTAGATTTCTTATGTTAGTAGTTGCTGAATAAACAATACCTGCTTTATAATCTTCAATATTATAAACAGCTTCTTTTGAATTTATTACTTTATAGAATATAACGTTATCTACTGATATATTAACGTTATCTTTTGTTATAACAGTTTGTGGTGGCACGTCTATTATTTGTTGCTTAGTTGATATTTTCTTTCTTGCAAAATCTGCAAAAGGAATTGTCATATGCCAACCTGGTTCTAAAGTTCTGTGATATTGCCCAAACCTTTCAATTATATATACATATCCTGTGTTTACGATTTTTATTGATGATACTATTGCTATAAGAATTAATAACAACACTACAATCAATGCAATTGTTCCTACCATATTATTTCTTCCTCCTCTAATCCTCTAATTTCTAATTTACTTCCTTTTATTCCAATGATTCTAAATTTACTTCCTTTTTTAATTTCTCCCCCTAAATTAATGCCAGACCAGTATATTCCTGATACTTTTATTCTTGCATTAGTTTCTCCTTTTTCTATATCAGATGTAGCTTCTATAACTTCACCGATATAGGTTTCTTCCATCGTTTTTGTAGTAGTCTTTCCTATTTTAAATTTCTTTTTACAAACAGGATACCCTATAGCAAAGGAAATAATTGTGATCACTATAAATACAATTATCTGTGTAGTAAATTCTAGTCCAACAAGATTTGCAATTATTGCACCTAATGCACCGACTGAAAACCATACAAACAAAAATGCACTTGTAATAATATCTAAAACTACTCCAATTGCAGCTATAACCATCCATACAGTAGCTGTCATTACCATCCCTCCTTATTTTTTTTAGTAAATCTTACTATAATCATATTATAAGATAAACTTAATCATAAAACAAATTGTTTTTTAACTTTTTAAAGGTTATTTAATACCATTTAGTTATTGTTTCTCTATTTATCTCTATTTTACTTTATTTTTCTAATTATTTCATATATTTTCCTAATAAATTCTATTAAATAAGTTAATTTCACTCTTACTTTAAAAATTATATGAATTAATAAGTAGATATAATCAAATAGTTCTCTATATTTATTAGTTATATTCATATAAAAATCATAAAGAATTAAAATAGAAGTGTAATTTTCTTATATAGAAAAAAAATACCTCACTAAACTTTGTGAGGTATTTTTATTAAAAGGCTTGTCCCTTATCTTGATCTTACTTCATTTACTTTTTCTTTTACTAATCTAATTAATTCTTCTTTATCTTCATTATTATTAACTACATCCATCTTGTCCATATCTATTATTAATACATCAGAAGCCTTATAATGATTGTTTACCCAATTATCATAATCTTTCCAAAGGAACTCATAATAATCTTTTAAATCATCATCTATTTCAAATTCTCTTCCTCTTAATTTAATTCTATTTAAAACTGTTTCAAATGATCCTTTTAAATATACCATTACATCTGGTGATTTTTTAGGAAGTTCTTCAAGTTCTTCCATCATATTATTTAGAAGATTTTCGTAAATTGACATTTCAAGTTCTGAAATTCTTCCAAGTTCCATATTCTTTTTAGCAAAGTACCAATCTTCATAAATCGATCTATCTAAAACGTTATTATTATGATATAACGCATCCTTTATACTTTTGAATCTAGTATTTAAGAAATATAATTGTAATAAAAAAGGATATCTTTTTTTATTTATCTCTTCTTCACTCTCACTATAAAATAAAGGTAAAATCGGATTGTCATCTACACTTTCATAAAATACTTCTGAATTAAAATGTTCCCCTAAAATCTTAGCTACTGAACTTTTGCCAAGTCCGATCATCCCACCAACTACTATCACCATAACTCACCTATCCTTTACAATTTTGTATCTAACATTTTGTCTAGATATAAGAATACAAATTATATCCTTTTTCGTCAATAGTCTTTTGAGCGACTTCCAAAAATTGCAATTTATTCTTTTATAATACTTTCCTTTACAAGCACCATACCTTTACTGTATACTTAGTAAGTTGATAAAAAATGATATTACAGATCTTAATATAAAAAATTTAGTAAACGAAGGGAATTTTTAATGAATAATATAAAATTTGAAAACTTAAACTTAAAACCGTCTATATTAAAGGCGATAAATGACTTAGGATACGAAGAACCGTCAGCAATCCAAGCTGAAAGTATTCCTGTAGCTGTAGAAGGATTTGATCTTATAGGTCAAGCTCAAACAGGAACTGGTAAAACTGCTGCTTTTGGATGCGCACTTCTTAATAATATACAAAGAGGAAAAAAAGTTTCAGCTATATGTTTAGCTCCAACTAGAGAACTTGCAATCCAAGTTTACGAAGAATTAAAAAAATTAGCTAAATATGAAAAAACTAATATACTTCCTGTATATGGTGGAGAGTCAATCCAAAGACAAATCAAAGCTTTAAAGAGCTACGTTGATGTTGTTGTTGGAACTCCAGGAAGAGTTTTAGACCTTATAAGAAGAGGAAAACTTGATTTAAGTGAAGCGCAATTCTTAGTATTAGATGAAGCTGACGAAATGTTAAACATGGGATTCGTTGAGGATATCGAAAGCGTAATAAACGAATTACCTGAAAGCAGACAAACACTTTTATTCTCAGCTACAATGCCACCACAAATCAAAAAACTTGCTAATAACTACATGAAAAAAGATGCAAAACATATACAAATTAAAAAAGTAACTATGACTGCATCTAAAATAAAGCAAAACTATTTTGAAGTAAACCACAAAAATAAGTTCGAAGCTTTATGTAGAGTATTAGATTTTGATGCACCTGAAATAGCTATAATCTTCTGTAAAACTAAAAAAGGTGTTGATGAATTAGTTCAAGAAATGCAATCTAGAAACTACGTTGTTGAAGGAATGCACGGAGATATGTCACAAATGCACAGAATGAAAACTTTAAAGAGATTTAAAGAAGGTGCTTTAAATATATTAGTTGCAACAGACGTTGCTGCAAGAGGAATAGACGTAGATGGTATAACTCACGTTATAAACTACGATTTAACTCAAGATGTTGAAAGTTATGTTCACAGAATCGGAAGAACAGGAAGAGCTAACAGAGAAGGTACTGCTATTTCATTCGTAACTCCTAGAGAAAGAGCTATGATTAAAGATATCAAAAGAGTAACTAAAGGTGATATAGTTAAATGTGAATTACCTACTGTTAACGAAATACTTGATAAAAAGTTAATGGATAAATACTCAAGCATCGAAGAAGTATTACAAGAAAAAGCATTTAAAAAATATTTACCACTAGCTCAAAACATAGCAGACAACTTTGATCCAGTTGATGCTATAGCAGCTTTATTAAAAATGCAATTTGATAACGAAATGTCTTTTGATTACAAAAGCGACTCTCTAAACTCACCAAAAGAAGAGGATTTAAGATTATTCCTTTCAATCGGTAAAAGAGACGGATTAACAGTTAAAAAATTATTAAGCTTCTTAACTGAAAAATCAAAAGTTAAAGGTTCTAAAATAAACAAAATCGATATACTTGAAAACTTTGCATTTGTATCTGTTGAAAATGATGTTCACAAGAAGATCATCGAAAAATGCTCAGGTTTAAAATTAAACGGAAGAAGAGTAAATATCGAAGTAGCTACAAAAAGAAAATAATTTTTCTTAAGGAATTACCTAAATTTTAGGCAATTCCTTTTTTTTATTTAAATTTCATACTCACATCTTTTTCTTTTTATAAATTCGCCTCTGCCTTTTTCCCCTATAAATTTCCCCTTTTCAAAGATTATTTCTCCTCTTGAAATAGTGTATACAGGGTATCCTTTTATTTTCTTACCTTCGTAAAGAGAATAATCACAGTTATAATGAAGATTATTAATATCTATAGTAACTTCTTTATTTGGATCTATTATAGTTATATCACCATCACTTCCAACAGAAATACTTCCCTTTTTAGGATATAAACCAAATAGTTTTGCAGGTTTTGTAGAACATACATCTACAAATTTATTAATACTTATCTTACCCTTTAAAACCCCTTCTGAAAATAATATTGGAATTCTCTCCTCTACCCCAGGAGCTCCGTTTGGACATTTAGAAAAATCATCCTTTCCAAGCATTTTATCTCCATTATAAGCAAAAGGACAGTGATCAGTTGCAACCACTTGTATAAAGCCGTCTTTTATTCCACTCCAAAGAGCTTCTATATCATCTTTTTTTCTAAGAGGTGGACTCATAATAAACTTTAAAGCATCTTCTCTATCGTATTCACTATCATCTAAAAGTAAATACTGAGGACAAGTTTCAGAAATAATTATCTCTCCTCGATCTCTAGCTTCTTTAATATAATCTAAGCCCTCTTTTGTAGATAAGTGCACTATATAAAGAGGTCCGCCCCCTATAATACTTGAAAGATTTATCATCCTATTAACAGCTTCTCCCTCGCAGAAATTTGGTCTAGTTAATGGATGGTATTTAGGTGATTTAAAATTATTATTTAAATAATATTCTTTTAAGAATTTAATCACGCCATCATTTTCAGCGTGAACTGCCATTATTCCACCTATTTCTTTTAACTTTTTTAATACTTTAATTGCTTCATAATCGTTTATTAAGTAATCATAAGTTAGATAGATTTTAAAGCTTGTCACACCTTCATTTTCTACTATATATTCCATTTCCTTTAATATATCTTTATTTACGTCTTGCACTACTCCATGAAATCCATAATCTATTACAGCTTTATCTTTTGATAAGCTATGGTATTTATTTATTTGATGTGAAAGATTGCACCCCTTTGGACCAAAAGCTAAATGGTCTACTATAGTTGTAGTTCCCCCGCAAGCTGCAGCTACTGTACCTGTATAAAAGTCATCGTTTGCTATAGCTATGCCTACGTCTAAATCAAAGTGTGTGTGGACATCTACACCACCTGGCATAACTATTAACCCTTTTGCATCTATTACTTTGCTTCCTTCTTTTTCTAAGTTTAACCCAATTTCTTTAATAATACCGTCTTGAATGAAAATATCAGCTACGTAACTATCAGATGCAGTTACAACGTTTCCATTTTTAATTAACACTCCCATTTAAATTCCCTCTTTCGTTATTAAAATAATTCTCCTCTTTATTTTATCACATAAAATAAAGAGGAGTCATAAGTTGTATTTTATTTCTTTAATATAATTTTTCTACCATACAAATTCAGTTCTATAGAGTTATCAAATACTACCATTTCTGTTTCTCTCTTTTCTTCACTAGACCTTTTTATAGTTCCTGTAAACTCTTCTACTGAACCATCTTTCTTTTTTAAGTTTCCTGTTATATCATACTCTTTAATTACAGCTTTTCCGCTATCTATCATTTCTGTAGTTAGATCCTCTAATTGGATAAACTCACCTTCTACTGATTTGATTTCACTTACTAGCTTCTCGATTCCTTTTATAGTGATATCTCCGTCTTTGGTTGCTTTAACTTCTAATTCTACAGAATATTTAGGTGCTTTTTTATCACTTAACTCAACGTATTTATATTTTCCACTAATATTAACTAATGCAGTTATATTATCTAACTTTTCTTTAATTTCACTATAGATTGCTTTGTTTTCATTATTAAGGCTTTCAAAATCTATATTATTTAGTTCTTTATTTGCCTCTATAATCTTACCATCATTTAAATTCTTTTCAGCTAAATCTAAATACTTTCTAACTTCTTCATTATCTTTATTCTCTTTTGCATATTTTACTTCATTTTTGAATTTTTCTATAAGGTCTTTTGCTAAAATAAAATCACTTTCATTTATAGCTTTTTGAACATTCTCTAAAATATTAGTAACCTGCTCTTTATTTTTATCACTTAAACTTTTTAAATTAACTTTTTTTAAATCTTCTAATTCTTTATTAAATTCTTTAAAGTTCTTCTCTTTAATCTCATCGTAAAAGTTATTCATTTCTTTTACTAAAATATCTTCTTTTTCAAAAGTTTCATCTTTAATTATCCCTTTTGAGATATCAAGAAAGTTATTATATTTATCGTTTTCACTTTTTGTCATTATAAGTTTATTAAACCTATCTGTTATTTCATTTATTCTAGTTTGGAAAGCCTTACTATCTTCCTCTATAGAAGCCTTTTTTGAAGAAACAAAAAAGTATCCTGAACCTACAAATCCAAAAATAATAACAATAACAAAAATAATCAAGTAACTTTTTTTCATAAATCCCTCCATAACCCTTTTATTAAATTTTATTAAATTTTACATAATATGTCAATAAGAAAGGAAAAATAAAAGGCCTTTAAAAGCCTCTATCTTTATACGCTGCTTAAAAACTCATCTAAAGTTTTTAAGTATTCTTCTTTATTTTTGGCATAACACATCATGTGCTCTGCATCTTCTACTAGGAGTAGCTTGTCCTTTTCATTCTTTCGAACCTTATACATATCTTCGCTCATCTTATATGGGACTGTTGTATCAGAAGTTCCGTGAACAAACATAATAGGAGTTATATTTTCTTTTATGTATTTAATATGCGATACTTCATCAAAACTGAACTTACACCTTCTTATAACCTTATTATTTAATAGATTATAAAAAGGGAACATTGGTAACTTGCTCTTTTCATTAAGTTGATACTTTATAATTCCTTTTCCGTCTGAATACCCGCAATCTGAAATAACAAAGTTAACCTTTCCGTACTTGTTAGCATAAATAATAGCTGTACTTGCACCCATTGATTGTCCGTGTAGTCCAATCCATATATCATCACCAAACCTATTTAAAAGCATATTTATAAATAAATCTAAATCTTCACTTTCAAACTTACCATAGCTTGCAAACTCCCCTCCGCTTTTACCGTGCGATCTGTTATCAATCATAAGTACATTATAACCTCTATCTTTAAACATCTTTACAAAAGGCATCTGTATGTAATGGTTTGCGCTATAGCCGTGAAGTAATACTATAAACTTTTTAGAATCCTTATTAAAATTATAAAGATATCCTTTTATAGGTATATAATCATTTGATTCTAATTCTATCTCTTCTACACCTTTATAATTTAATACTTATTCTAAGTCATTATCATATAATCCTCTTCTTTTTAAAACCTCAATAGCCTTTTTCTCATCTTTTCTCTTAGCTAAAATAGATTGCTTAAAAGCATACTCTACTATCAAAAGGATAAATGAAATAAAAACTACTATTACTAATATATAAATCAATTTTATCATCTCCGCATTAAAAATAACTAATATTAATTATACTATTTATTTTATACTTTACGGCGTTTTAAAACTATTATTTATAATTTCTTAATAACAATTAATTTTTATTTATTATATCTTTAGTTTTAGATTTTTAAAAATAAAAAAAGATAGTTATTAATTAATATAACTACCTTTTTTACATCTCTTTATAGACTAACATAATTTTTCCTCTCTATTTGCTTTCTAAGCGAGTTGATAATTCTTTTAGTTCTAGAAGATTTAAATTGTATAAGCTTGCTCTTGAATATTCAGCGTTTGAAACTCCTACGTCTTTTGATAAAGAAGTAATTTTGTTTATAAATATTTCTCTGTAGTTTTTCATTTTTTCTCCCTCCTTTTTATTTAATAAAATCTATTATACTCTTTATTATATTAATGTCAAGAAAAAAAGTGCCAGATTTTCTGACACTTTTTTTAAGGTTATCCTAAATAAGAAACTGCACTAAGAGATGCAATATTTCCTTCACCTGCTGACTTTATGTATTGATATGGAGTACCAACACAATCACCGCAAGCAAAACATCCTTTAATATTTGTTCTCATTTTTCTATCAACTTTTATATGTCCATCTTCTATTTCTAGTCCTGGAACTAATTGAGTTGGAGGTACAGCATTTTTTAGCATAAACACTCCATCAGTTGATATTTCTCTTCCGTCTCTTAAGACTAATTTAGAAACCTTATCTTCACCTATAATTTTTGAAGGTTTTTCAGAAATGATATTTATCTTATCATTTAATTTGTAATCACCTTTATACATAGGAATATAATTTACTTCACCTGCAAGTTCTGAAACGTAATTTGCTTCTTCCTCACCTTCTTCAGTGTAACTAACTATTGTAACAGCCTTGCCCTTATATAAAGGTGCATCACAAGTTGCGCAGTATCCTACACCTTTCCCTAGAAATTTTTCTTCGCCTTCTAAAGGTCTTGTGTATTCTATTCCTGTCGCTAAAATTATAGATTTAGCCTCATACATCTTTTGATTTACCATAAGGGTAAAGTAATCTCCCATAGAATAAACGTTATTTATTCTCTCTTCAACTACTTTAATCCCCATTTTATCTATATGTTCTTTCATATTATTTAAAAGTTCTTCTCCTGTACCTAAAGGAAATCCTAAATAATTATTTACCTTAGGTGCTTTAAGTAGTTTTTCACTTAAATTTTTATTTCCAAATAATATGAATTTTTTATTTCTTATCTTTGCATTTAATGCAGCTGATAATCCAGCTGGCCCACTTCCGATTATCGCTATATCATATCTTTCATCCATATTTTTGCCTATTAGATATGTTTTGAAAGAAGCGCTTTAATTTGTTCTTTTGGTAAGAATCCTACAACTGTATCAACATCTTTACCGTCTTTTATAACTTTTAAAGTTGGTATGCTTTGTATTCCAAATCTTGATGCTGTTTCTGGGCTTTGATCTACATCGATTTTAACGAATTTTACATCTGACATTTCGTTATCTAATTCTTCTAAAACTGGAGCTATCATCTTACAAGGTCCGCACCAAGTAGCAAAAAAGTCTACTAAAACTACTCCACTATTATTCATAACTTCACTGTTAAAATCTACATCTGATACTATTTTCATTTTTTATTCCTCCTTATACCCCCACAGGGTATGTTTTGTTTTTTCTTTATTCTAAACCTTTTTTAAATTTTAGTCAATAAACTTCTTTTTTATTTTAATTAATATTAATAATTTTATGCATTTAAACATAATTTAAGAGTTAGCTTTAGCTAATTTGTATAGTTCTTTATATATACCATCTTTTGCTATAAGTTCATCGTGAGAACCACTTTCTTCTATTCCTTTATCAGTTAAAACTACTATTTTATCTGCATTTCTAATAGTTGATAGTCTGTGTGCTACTACTATTGTTGTTCTTCCTACTAAAAGCTTTTCTATAGATTTTTGAATAATACTTTCTGTCACATTATCTAAAGCTGATGTAGCTTCATCTAAGATTAATATTTTTGGATTCTTTAAAAATACTCTTGCAATAGATATCCTTTGCTTTTGACCTCCTGAAAGTTTTACACCTCTTTCTCCAATAAATGTATCAAAACCTTCATCTAAATTCATTATAAAGTCATAGATATTTGCCATTTTGCATGCTTCTACTATTTCTTCTTCTGTAGCATCTGCCTTACCATATAGTATATTATCCTTAATTGTACCTGTGAATAAGAATACATCTTGTTGTACTATTCCTATATTTTTTCTAAGTGATTCTAATTTAAAATCATAAATACTTTTATCGTCTATTAATATATCTCCGCTATCAATATTATAAAATCTAGGGATTAAATTACAAAAAGTTGTCTTTCCTCCACCAGATGGTCCTACTAAAGCAAGCATCTTCCCTTCTTCTACTTTAAGAGATATACCTTCTAAAATATTTTTATCTTCGTATCCAAAATGAACATCTTTGAATTCAATTTTCCCTTTAATAGATTTCATATCTTTAGCATTTTCTTTATCTTTTTCAGGTTCTTCGTTTAGCATATCAATATATCTAATAAAACCTGTCATTCCATTTTGATATTGCTCCATAAAGTTTATAAGTTTCTTTATAGGGTCTGTAAACATCTTTATATATAAAACATAAGCCATAAAATCACCTATATTTATAATGTCATAAAAAGTGAATAACCCTCCCGCAATCAAAACTACATAATTTAAAATATCAACTGAAAAATTAGCAAAAGAAAAATACTCACCCATAACTTTATAGGCTTTTTCCCTAGCTAAAATAAATCTCTTATTACCTTTTTCAAATTTTTCTATTTCTTCTTTATGAGCTACAAAAGCTTTACTTACCTTTATTCCTGAAATGCTGTTTTGTAAACTTGCATTAACTTCTCCTGTTTCAACACGTGTCTCTAAAAATGCATTATGCATTCTCTTTCTTTGAATAAAGGTAAATAAAACTATAAATGGGATAAATGCAAATATTATTAAAGTAAGAGTTATATTAATATTTAATAATATTATAAAAGATCCAACTATCATAATTATTGAAATAAATAAATCTTCAGGTCCGTGGTGTGCAAGTTCTGAAATATCATTTAAATCATTTACTATTCTAGACATTATTTCCCCAGTTTTTGTGTTATCAAAATATTTATCAGGTAACTTTTGCAAGTGAGTAAATAGCTTTCTTCTCATATCTCCTTGCATCCTTACCCCAACAACATGCCCATAATATTGCATTATGTATGCACATATTGCTTTAATTACAAAAATCAATATTAGTGCTATAGCAAAAGTCACAAGCATTCTTAAATCTTTGTTTGGTATAGATATGTTTAACAAATCTTTAGTCATCCAAGGATAAACTAAGTCACAAGATGCTGCAATTAGTGCTACAAACATATCTAAAAAGAATAATTTTTTATATGGTTTATAATATTTTATAAATTTTTTAATCATTTGTCCGCCCCTTCTTTTAATAGTTATTTATTATTTATACTATAACATAAATATAATTAATAATCATTATTATCAGATAATTAAGTTTAATATATAAAAAGAAACTATAACAAATCTATTATAGTTTCTTTTTCTTTTGCTAAATCACCTTCAAATACTCCTTTTATTTTAAGAGGTTTACCTCCAAGGACAAATACCCTTCCCTCAAAAAATATACATTCATCTAAATCATGTGTAACAAAAATTATTATTCTATCTTCATTTTCTAATATTTTCTTTAAATCTCTCATTATAAGTAATTTAGTCTTATAATCTAAAGATTTAAAAGGCTCATCCATAAGTAATACCTTACTATCTTTTCCAAGCCCTCTTGCTATATTTACTCTTTGCTTCATTCCACCACTTAATTTTTCAGGGTATTCTTTTTTCCAAGCAGTCCCTGAAATTAAATTTAAAACGTAGTCTATTCTCTTATCTAATTCTTTCCCTTTATAATAAGCACTTAAAGTTAATTTTAAATTTCCTTCTACTGTAAGCCACGGTATTAGTCTATCTTCTTGAAATATATAGCTAATATCTCTTTTAAAATCACCTATTATTTCACCTTTATCTTTTTCTATAAGATTTGAAATTATATTTAAAAGTGTAGTTTTTCCGCCACCTGATTCTCCTACTATACAATTTATTTTATCCTTAGAAAAAGTAATATTAAAAGAGTCTAAAACAACTTTTCCCTCATAACTTTTACTAATATCTTTTAAAATTATAGTATCCATATTACCTCCAAATATAAACTCTTTTTATTAAGACTTTATTTATAACATCAAAAACTAAAGATAATATCGCAATTATTATTATCCAAGCAAAAATTGCACCTGTGTCAAAATTAATCTTAGAAAGTTGTACTGCTGCACCTATACCATACTTAGGTTGTCCATGCACTTCCCCTGCTATTACTACTTTAAATGCTAAAGAAAAGGTTGGAACTAATATCTTTAAAAGATATAAAGATATAGATGGTATATATACTTTTAAAATTTTCTCTTTTAAACTTACATCATAGATTTTAAGCATTTCAACTGTTTTAAAATCTACATCTCTTAAAGTATTTAATACTCCATCATAAACTATAGGAAAAACAATTAAAGTCCCAACTACAAAGGGTGCACTTTCTTTGTTAAACCAAATTAGTGCTAGAACTACTAGCACTAAAGTTGGTATAGTTTTAGAAATTAAGTTTAAAGGTTTTAATAAGTTATTTATAAGGTTTGAAGCACTTGAAATTATCCCTAAAAAAACTCCAAAAATTATTGCAATAATAAAACTTATAAATGTTCTAAATAATGTACTTAAAATTATAAAAAGAAAATCTTTTGAAGAAATTATATCTTTTAGGCTAATATATACTTCCTTTAAATTAGGTAAATATATATCATTATTTATTTTAAGTGCTAAGACTTCCCAAAGGGTTAAAAATAAAATTACGCCTATAAATATTTGTAAATTATTTTTGAAGGTATATTTCTTCACTAGGTACCTTTCCTCCTATAGATTTAGGTGAAAAATTATTTAGTATTCTAAAATAATCATTGTATTCATTAATAGAATCTTTTATAGGAACATATTTTAAGTTAGCTTTATCTATTGATTTTGCTATTATATCTCCCTTAACTGATACCCCTATATCGCTACAGATAGTACCTAAATCTTTTCCTTTTGAATTTGCAAAATCTACGCTTTCTTTAAGATTTTTTAAAAAGTCTTCTAAAAACATTTGGTGGTTTGTAATTAAATCCTTTTTAACAATAACTGTAGCTTGTGGGAAACCGTAGTTTGACTTGAATAACTCTTTCCATTTTTCATTAAGATTTAAAATTACAGTAACCTTCTTCTTAGCTTCAATTTGAGAAAGTGCAGGTTCTGGAACTACTGCATACTTAACTTTTCCACTAAGAACTGCAGGTGCAAGTTCTGTTACACCGTTAACATATGAAAAATTGAAATCTTTATCCTCTTTATATCCCATTTTTTCTAAAAGAGTTTTTGTTACAATATCAGGAGTTAATCCTTTTCCTATGTTGTAAATTTCTTTTCCTTTTAAATCTTTAATATCTTTTGTTCCATCTGTTGAAATAAGATAAAATGATCCAAACCCAGTAGTTGCTGCTATTTTATATTCTCCACTTTTATTAAATGAAGTAGCTGCGATATTTGACGGAACTATTGCTATATCTGGTTCATTTTTTAATACGCTTGAAACTAAATTTTCAGTAGTTTTTTCTATTGAAAAGTTTAATTTATAATTATCTATTTCAGTATTATTTTTTATAAGTTCTGCTGCCCCTATAGCTGGAAGCCCATCTGGGACTACTATTTTCATTTCTCTAGTCTGAGATTTTGGTTCATTTGAGATGTTTTTGTTATCACTATTACATGAAACTAAAATTACACATGATAATGCTAATATAAAAATCGAAGTTAATTTTTTTATCATATTACCCTCCTAATGTTTTATAATTTATTTAAAATTAGAATTTTTTATTCTAACGATAAATATCAACTACTAATCCTTGAATTTCATCTATAGTAGATGCAATATTTATATTTTCCTTTTCGTCCCCTAATAATACATTAGTTAATTCTTCAAGCTTTCCATCTATAGTCTCTACAGTTACAAAATATTGAGTTTGCCAAAAACTTATGTCTTTTTTTGTTTGATACATATATTCAAGTACAGACTCTAAATATTCTCTTATCATCTTTTTATACATTCTAACATCTGCATAAGTTTTAGTTATAACTAATCTATTACCTTTCTTTTTTATGTTATCTATCATTTTTTTTAATTGTTCGTGTGATTTTCTATCTCTCTCTTTATTAAAACTTTGAGAAAAATCTTTTCTATTTGAAACAGTGCTACTTCCTTGAGGTGCGGCACCTCTTCCTACTCTTCTAATTTCCATTTTTATACTCTCCTCTCTGTTTGTCAAAACTAATTATATCAAAAAGGATAAAATTTCTCCATTTATTATATGTATTATTTTCATTCATTTACGTAAAATAAATTATACTTATATTTAACTTTTAGCGAGGTGACTTTAATGCATTATAAAAAGAGTATAGAGGAAGTTATAAACGAAACCTCTACAAACATAAGAGAAGGCCTAACTTCTAAGGAAGCTAAGTCTAGGCTTTTAAAAAATGGAGAAAACAAACTAGAATCTAAAAAAAATAAGAGCATTTTTAAAATTTTCTTATCTCAAGTTAATGATTCTATGATTTATATTTTGCTATTTGCAGCAGCACTATCTGCTTTTATGGGAGAATATAGCGACTCTATAATAATATTAATCGTAATTTTAATTAATGCACTTATAGGTGTAATTCAAGAATCTAAAGCTCAAAAAGCTTTAGAAGCCCTAAAGAGCTTATCTACCCCTAAAGCACTAGTAATAAGAGATTCAAAAACTATTGAGATACCTTCTGAAGAAGTTGTTGTAGGTGATATTATAGTTTTAGATGCAGGAAGGTATATCCCCTGCGATTTAAGGCTTATAGAATCCTTTAATTTAAAAGTTGAAGAATCAGCCTTTACAGGCGAATCTCTACCTTCTGAGAAGGACGCAAAGGAAGTTTTAGATAAAGAAGATATATTAATCGGTGATAGAATTAATATGGCCTTTATGTCAACTCTAGTTACTTACGGACGAGGTCTTGGCGTTTGTGTAAATACAGGAATGAACACAGAGATTGGAAAAATTGCATCTATGCTAAACGAAGAAGAAAATTCTGAAACTCCTCTTCAAAAGAAACTATCATCACTAGGTAAATTCCTAGGCTTTCTATCCCTTGGAATTTGTGCTTTAATCTTCGTAGTTGGAATGATTCAAGGAAGAGATACCTTTGAAATGCTATTAACTGCAATTAGCCTTGCAGTAGCTGCAATCCCTGAAGGTCTACCTGCAATAGTTGCAATAGTTCTTGCCCTTGGAGTGCAAAGAATGATAAAACAAAATGCAATAGTTAAAAATCTTCCTTCTGTTGAAACTTTAGGTTCAGTAAATATAATCTGCTCTGACAAAACAGGAACCTTAACTTTAAACAAAATGACAGTTAGAAAATTATTTTCTAATCTAACTACTAAGAATTTAGAAAATATAGATAACTTAAAAGAAGAAGATAAGTCTCTCCTTGAAATAATGACCCTTTGTAACGATGCCACATCTACAGAAGAAAATGCAACAGGAGACCCAACTGAAGTTGCACTTTTAGATTTATCTTTAAAATACGGTATAACAAAAAAAGATTTAAACAAAGAACATAAAAGATTAAACGAAGTTCCTTTTGATTCAGATAGAAAGCTAATGTCAACAATAAACAAATACGGAGAAAATTTTAAAGTTTCAACTAAAGGTGCAATAGATTCAATTTTAAAAATTTCAACTAAAATACTTTTAAATGGCAAATTAGAACCTTTAACTGAAGATTTAAAAAAGAACATATTAGATTCTTCAAATGAAATGTCAGATGATGCTTTAAGAGTTTTAGGCTTTTCTTATAAAGATTTAACTTCTCATCACATAGATATAGATGATATAGAAAAGGATCTTATATTTGTAGGCTTAGTTGGGATGATTGATCCCCCTCGAGAAGAGGTTAAAGATTCAATAGCTCTTTGTAAACTTGCAAGTATTAAAACTATAATGATTACTGGAGATCACAAAAACACTGCTTTTGCAATAGGAAAAGAACTTGGACTTTCAGAAGACTTTAAAGAGTGCATTGAAGGAGCTGAATTAGATAAGCTTACTGACGAAGAACTTAAAGAAAGAATTAATGATTTTAGAATTTTTGCAAGAGTATCTCCAGAACACAAAGTAAAAATAGTAAAAGCATTTAAATCTCACGGAAATATAGTTTCAATGACTGGAGATGGAGTAAATGATGCCCCTTCTTTAAAGGCAGCTGATATAGGAGTTGCTATGGGTATTACAGGTACTGACGTATCAAAAGAAGCTAGTGATATGATCTTAACAGATGATAATTTTACAACTATAGTTAAAGCCGTAGAAGAAGGAAGAACTATCTATTCAAATATAAAAAAAGCTATAACTTTTCTTTTATCTTGTAACTTTGGAGAAATCGTAGCTTTATTTATAGCAATCCTTTTAAACTGGGCAGCTCCACTTCAACCTATTCATATTCTATGGGTTAATTTAATTACAGATAGTTTTCCAGCTCTTTCCCTTGGAGTTGACCCTACAAACGACGACGTTATGAGCCTATCTCCAAGAGACCCTAAAGAAAGTATTTTCTCTGGAAACACTAAATATATTTTAATTCTTAACGGATTTACTATAGGCCTTGTTACTCTTTTCGCCTTTAAACTAGGTCAAAACCTTTATCAAAACTCTCTATACCACGCTCAAACTATGGCATTTGTAGTTTTAAGTGTGTCGCAGCTTTTCTTTTCACTTTCTATGAGAAGTGAAACTAAATCTGTATTTGAAGTAGGTCTATTTAAAAATAAATATCTTATCCTTTCAATAATAATTGGTGTTTTTATTCAATTTTCAATAATTGAAATACCTTTCTTTAGCGAAATATTTAAAGTTTACCCTTTAAATAAATCAGATATATTTATAGTTATTTTAATTTCACTTATTCCATTTGTACTAAACGAAATATTAAAGCTATTCTTAAGGAAAAGAAAAAGGTTGTAGGGTAATCCTACAACCTTTTATTTTTCTATAAGCTTTGTTCCAAAAGCATTTTGCTCTATTAATCCTTCTTTCATTAATCCACCAAGTGCCATTTTAAAGTAGTTCTTACTTGTTTTAAACACTTCTCTTATCTCTTCTGGAGATGTTTTATCGTTATAAGGCATTTCACCGCCATTACACTTTAAATAAGAAATTATATCTTCTTTAATTTCTTCTCTAGCATCAAGTCTTTTTTTTCTGTTACTTAATCCTATTACACCATCTTCATAGATTCTTTTAATTCTACCTTCAACTACTTCACCTGGGTAGATTACGTTATCGTGCTCGTTTCCAAGCATTATTCCTCTGTATTTACCGTCTATAGCAAGCTTTAAAGTTTCTCCAGCACTTCTTGCATAAGTTACTCCTGAAACTATTTGGTCTACTTCGTAAGTTCCCTCTTCTGCCATATCTAAATAATCGTCTACGTTAGTAGTACCTGCTAGTCTTCCTGTCTTATCTATATAAGCTAAAAATAAATATTTTTTACCTTTTAGTAATTTAAATCTTTGCTCTCTCATTGGAATAAATAAATCTCTATCTAATCCCATATCACAAAAGGCTCCAAAGCTACTAATTCCAATTACTTCTAAATATGCAACTTTACCAACTTCTATAAGTGGTCTTTTCTTAGTTGCAACAGTTCTTCCCTCTGAATCAAGGTAAACAAATACTTCTGTTTCATCTCCAATTTTAACGCTCTCTCCTTCTAAAAGTGACTTCGGAAGTAATACTGCATCTCCCTCAGAATCCTCTAAGAAAAATCCATACTCTTTTTCTCTTTCTACTTTTAGTGTGTTAAATTTTCCTAATTGTATCATTTTATCCTCCTAATCGTACATTAAATATACTCTTTGCTAAGTTTTGCATAATTTTTTGCAGAAATTTCGATGCTCTTTATTTCTTCTTCACTTAATTTTCTTATAACTTTAGCTGGATTTCCTAAAATAAGCATTCCCTCTTCAAATACCTTATTTTGAGTTACTAAGCTTCCAGCACCTACTATTGAATTTTTAGAAATTTTTGCACCATTTTGAATTATTGAACCCATTCCTATAAGTACATTGTTTTCAATTGTGCACCCATGAATAATAGCTCCATGACCTATAGTTACATCGTCTCCTATTATAGTTTCAAAGTCAAAGTCAACATGAACTACAGAATTTTCTTGAATGTTTGTTCTTTTTCCTATATGAATCTTATTAATATCCGCTCTAATTCTCGTACCAAACCAAATGTTAGAATCCTCTTTAATTAATACATCTCCTATAATATCAACATTTTCAGAGATATATACAGATTCTTTAATTTCAGGGCTTTTATCTTTAAAGTTTTTTATCATCTTTTCACTTCCCTTTAAAATACTATTCCTATTTTAACATCTAACTAATTAATTGTCATTATTTTAAAGAGTTATTGTATATATAACTATAAGTAATTTTAAAGGACTAGTTATGACAGGTAATAATGAATTTTCAAATTCAATATTTAATTTAGATAGTTTAAACTTTTATTATGGTTTACCAAATATAAATACAGCTCTATCTATAGGTACTAATTCCCCTATAGAAACTTTAAACTTAGCTTATTATAGTGATTTAGACTTTATATTTTTAACTGATTTAAATAATAATTTAATTGAAGAAATTAAATATAGTAAACATAAAAAAAGTAAATGGTTTATTTTAAATGATACAACTAAAAGATACCTTAAAAAGAAAGATAACTTTTTAGCCCTGTCTGGTTTTTCATCTCATTCCTTGCCTTATGGGGATTTTGCAGTTCTTAATTCTAATTCTTACTTTACAGGTATAATAAATAACTATAATCTTTTACTTTTGTGGCTTTCAAACAACCCAGATACTCAACTAATAATAACAAACCCAACAAAAGATATTGAATTTGTTCCCTATAATAGTGTTTTTGATAATTTAATATCTTCTTTTAATGTTTGTTTTGGAAATAAACCAAAATATTTCAGACGTGAAAAGCACTATTTCTCACTTTTAGATAAGGGATATAAGATAGGTGCAGTAAATAGTCAATTCTTTATAAAAAAAGATTCTGAAAATATAACTGGAATAATTTCATCTAAATTAAATAAAGAAAAGATACTTTTAGCACTTAAAAACAGAAGAACTTTTTCTTCTGAATCTAAATCATTAAAGCTATTATTTACTATAAATGATAATTTTATGGGAGATATTATCCAATTAAAAGATGAAGATTTATCTTTTAGGATACTTTGCGAAGATAAATTTATAAAGATTATTAAAATACAAATAATCTCTACAGGAGGAGAAATAATAAGAACTATAGATAATTTAAATCTTCATAAAATCAAATATCTATACACTCATAAAATAAAGGAAAATCAAAATTGGTTTTTAATTAAAATATTTCAAGAAGATGATAGGATTTCTATAAGTTCACCGATTTTTATAAAAAAATAAAGCAAGATTTAATCTCTTGCTTTATTTTAATTACTTATCATTATCATGTAAATGTTTTGCTCTGTTTGGTTTAGCTTTAGGCTTTATAACAATTTTTTTGTCTTGCTTTTTAGGACCACCTGTTTGTTGGATATCCATAAACCATAAAAATGCTAAAACTATAATTGGTGTAGAAACAAGGTTCCACCAAGTAGCTTGTATAACTCCAAACATTTGAACTAATAATAGTACAACTGAAATTCCAAGAAGAATCCATTTGTTTATGCTCACTTTAGGGAATACATATTTTTTACATAAAAAGAATATTCCTAAAATAACTGCAAACATTATTACAAAATATAATATTGAGAATAAAAATCCCATACGTCTTTCCCTCCTAAACGTTTATAACTTAATATTAATTTAATTTTGTAATCTTTTCAAGTAGCTAAGTAAAAAGATATTGATATACTGTAATTTTTCCCCATAATTATGAAAATGATAATATTCCTTTAATATTTTAAACATTCTTCTTATATACCTTTTAATAGAAGTTTTATTTTGATAGAATAGTAGATGTTAAATAACCGTACGATTAAAAAGATAAAAGTAATTTTCATAATAACAAAGAGGTGATTATATGGCTTTACATACAAATTTACAGTTAGATGATTTAGATCTTCAAATATTAGATATATTAATTAAAGATTGTAGAACTCCATATTTAGAAATTGCAAGAATATGCCATGTTAGTGGTGGTACTATTCATGTAAGAATGAAAAAGATGGAGGATATGGGAATAATTAAAGGAACAAGAATAATATTAAACTTACCTAAACTAGGTTATGATGTTTGTTGTTTCGTTGGTATCTATGTAGACAAGACTTCATCATTTAATTCTGTTTTTGATGAAATGAAAGCAATAAAAGAAGTGGTTGAACTTCATATAACAACAGGTGATTATTCAATTTTCGCAAAAGTTGTATGTCAAAATATCGCAGACTTACAAGATATATTAATGAACAAGATAAATACTATAAATGGTATTCAAAGAACAGATACATTCATATCTCTTGCACAGCCTATAGATAGAAACGTATCTTTATAATGTTATGAATAATACTCCTTATATTTGTTAATACTAACTTTAGTATTTTAATATAAGGAGTGTTTTTTATGAGAATAATAGACAAAATAGCATTATTATTAGTAATTATTGGAGCAGTTAACTGGGGACTTATTGGTTTATTTAATTTTAATCTTGTATCATTACTTTTTGGAGTAGGAACTATTTTAAGTAACATAGTTTATATTTTAGTTGGAATTTCAGGACTTTACTCTATTTCTTTCTTTAACAGAATACACGTTTAGTTAAATTTAAGATTTATTTATTATAAAATAAAGTTAATTTTAAGTTTTCCTTAAGGTTATGTAGATATAATGAGATTATAAAATAATAACTGGAGGAAATTCATGAACGTTAGTATATTAATTTTAGCTTTTACATTGTATTCGTTTTTAGGTTGGATAGTCGAAGTCACTTATCAACGTTTTAAACTAAAGAAATTTATAAATAGAGGTTTTTTACATGGGCCTTTTTGTCCTATATATGGAGTTTGTGTTTTAACACTTGTACTTTCTTTAAGAAACTTTACTGATAATTTAATAGTTCTTTTTATAGTTGCAACTATTCTAACATCACTTATAGAATACGTAACAAGCTATGTATTAGAAAAGTTCTTTAATGACAAATGGTGGGACTACACTGACGATCCTTTAAATTTAAACGGACGTATTTGCTTCCATTTCTCACTAGGATGGGGTTTAGCGTCAGTATTTATAATAAAAATAGTTAATCCGATAATAATGGAATTTATTCATAATTTTGATGATACAACAATAACAATCCTAGCAATAATTGCTTGTGGTTATTTCTTTATTGATTTTCTAATTACTTTATTAAATCAACTTAAAGAAAAAAAGAATTTCAAATTCTTTAATGTAGAAAAATTCAAAAGATTATATACAAAATAAAGGGCTTGCAAAAAATTTGCAAACCCTTTATTTTTTTATTTAATTAAATCCTAAAAGTAATCCTACTCTATAAACTATAGTAGATACTACTAATGCAATTAAAAATGTCATAACTGCAACAAATATAGTCCACTTAGTTGAATTTGTTTCCCTTTTAACGGCTCCTAGTGCTGCAAGGCATGGAGTATATAATAATGTCATTATCATAAACGACATAGCTGAAAGAGGTGTAAAATGCATTCCTATTGCACTTGTAAGTCCAGCTCCTTCTTCCACTCCTGCATAAAGCATTCCTAAAGTACCAACTACAGCTTCTTTTGCTATAACCCCTGTAAATAAGGCAACAGATGCTTGCCAAGTTCCAAAACCAGCTATAACAAATATAGGTGCTATAAATGACCCTATCTTACCTAAAATTGAATCTGCACTGTATTGTTCTACTCCATAAGGAAGAACTGATAAAACCCAAAGTACTATCATCGCAGGTAATATTATTGTACCTGCTTTTTTTACAAATCCTGCACCTTTTTCCCAAGTAAGAATTAAAACGTTTTTAAAAGATGGAATCTTATAACTTGGAAGTTCCATAACAAAATATGAAGTTTCCCCTTTAAATAAAGTTTTGCTTAATATTTTACCTACTATAAGTGCTACTATAATTCCTAAAGTATAAAGTACTAATAATATAAGTGCTGAGTGAGTTTGGAAAAATGCATCTATAAATACTGCATAAATAGGAAGTCTTGCGCCGCAAGATACGAATGGGTTTATTAAAATTGCAATCATTCTATCTTTTTTACTTTCAAGAGTTCTAGTTGACATAATACCAGGAACGTTACATCCTCCACTTATTATCATAGATACGAAAGTTTTTCCGTGCAGCCCTAAAGCTCTCATAACTCTGTCCATAACATAAGCGCCTCTAGCCATATATCCTGAATCTTCTAAAACACCTATTAAAAAGTACATAACCATAATTAAAGGAACAAAGCTAATAACAGCCCCAACTCCTGCAAATATACCGTCAGTTACAAGACCTACTAAAAACTCTGGCGTATTTATACTAGTTAAAAATGATCCTACAGTTTCTCCAAGGGATCCTATAGCTCCATCTGCCATATCTTGAAGAGATTTTCCAATCCAAAATGTTATGCTATATAAAAGATACATAACTCCTAAAAATATTGGAATTCCTAAAATCCTATTAGTTAAAACCTTATCAAGTTTATCTGAAAAAGATTCTTTCTCTTCACTTGGTTTTTTAATAAGTCCATCTGTTATCTCGCTGATAAAGTTGTATCTACCATCTACAATAGCCATCTCTGGTTCAAAACCTAAAGTATTTGTTATTTTTTCTTCTATTTTATTTTTCATTTCTATAATATTTCTCATATTATGCTTTTCTAAATAATCAGATACAAATTTATCATTTTCTAGTAGCTTTATAGCAAGCCACTTGCTTGGATATTTAAGATTTTTATTTTGAATATTTATAAATTCCTCTAATTCTTTTATTCCACTTTCAATCGATTCATCATACTTTACTTTTTTTGCATTTCCTCTTATGTTTATAGATTCGTTTATTAAATTATCTATACCTTCTTTTCTTAAAGCTGAAATTTCAACTACAGGAACATTAAGTCTTTTACTAAGTTCTTTAGCATTAATTTTAATATTTTTATTTCTTGCAAGATCTATCATATTTAATGCAAGTACAACCTCAGCTCCAGCTTCAATAAGTTGTGTAGTCAAATAAAGGTTTCTCTCTAAATTAGTTGAATCTAAAACGTTTATTACTACATCTGGTTTATCTTTTATAAGATAATCTCTTGCAACTATCTCATCTTCTGAATACGCTCCTAAACTATAAGTTCCAGGTAAGTCAATTACCTTGTATTCTTTATCCTTATGTTTAAGTATCCCTTCTTTTTTTTCCACAGTAACGCCAGGCCAGTTCCCTATATGCTGCCTTGCCTTTGTTAATACATTAAATAAACTACTTTTACCGCAGTTTGGATTACCTGCTAGTGCTATTTTAATCATTTTTTACCCCCTAAATTTCGTCGACTATAATTTTTCTAGCCATATTTTTATCTAAAGCAAGTCTACTACCGTTAATTCCAACAATTATAGACATACCGTCATTTTTTATCATTTGAATCATATTGTCTTCAACAAATCCCATTTCCCTAATCTTTTTCCCCATGTCTCCAATTATCATTATCTTTTTTACATTCATATTCTTTCCTGAATTTACAAACGCCATCGGTACCATTTACTTCATCTCCTTAAATAAGAATTGCCTCTGCTTCTTTTTTTCTTAAAGTAAGCTTATATCCTCTAACGCTAAGTTCAATTGGGTCACCTAAAGGTGCTTTTCCTGTAACCTTTATCTCTGCACCTAATGTTATTCCCATATCCATAAGCTTTCTTTTTACAGCGCTATTATTATCTAAACCTCTAACTCTAACTGATTTACCTATTTCTAATTCACTAATATTTTTCATTTATTTACACTCCTTATTTTAAAAGTAATAATCCCTTATCCGTAATTTTCCAAGTATTAAAGTTTTTAAGAGAGCTACTACATCCCTTAGAGCAACCAGCACAAGAACATTCACACTTTTCTTCTATATCCTTTTCTAAATATCCCATTCTTATTAATTGCTCCTTTAACTCTTTTACAAGGTCTACGCTTAAATTTAAACCTTCTGAAATTCCTTTATCTGAAAAGATTCCTTTTTCTTTAATAAACAGCAATACTTTTTTTAACATAAAGATTCCCCCTCTCTTCTTAAAATATATTACCATAAATGATTACTATTATCAACTGCAATTTATTTTTAAATGATTTTTTATAGCATTTATTTAAAGGTATAAAAAAAAGAACCTGTGTGGGGCACAGGTTCTTTCGCTATTTTCGTAAAATAGCCTATTATATTTTGTAAAGGGGTATATTACTTGAATTGGACGGTCCAAGTAACATTTCTGATTAGAATTATAAATAAACTAAGGCTTCTTCAATTTAAAATATAATCTAATCTTTGGGGGTTAATTTTTTTTAGTATTCAACTCGGACATATCGAACACTAAAAAACTACTCTAAAGAGTAGTTATAATAACGTAAGTATAAAAAGGTAACATAATCGTTTCCTATTATCTTATAACAAAAAGTAACTATACTCTTTGGCAACTGGCTAGCATAGCCTTAAAGGCCTTAGCTCCTATAGCTTTGCGTCATCAGATTTCTCTGATTTTGCCCTATTGAATTTTACAACTAAATTATACCACCTATTTTCAGAATTGGCAATAGGTTTACATTTTTTTAACAAGCAATTTGAATTTCTTTTTTAATTGCACTTAAATTTAAATTATACTTTACTTTTAATAAATAATTTTGATAAATTAAAAATTCTAATCTTCTAATTTGTTTATTATTTATAAATTTTATCAATAAATATAATAATATTTTATGAAAACTAAAAAAGATAGGCATAAACCTATCTTTTAAAATGTTATAATTTTTTAATCTCTGCAAATAAATCTAGTGCAGCATGTTTTGGTCCGTCTTTCTCCTCACCATCTACACCTAGACAAGTTTTTATTTCTCCAACTTTAACTTTTCCATTAAACATAGCATTAAAGAACTCATCTAATAACACATCACATTCTTTTTGTTTTTGAGCAGGTCCAAAAGGATTTGCAAAATATGATTCAACTAATCCTTTTTCTGATGTAGTTCCTTTTGCCATTCTAGCTCCAGATCTAAATACCTCTATCGCTTCTTTTGGATTTTTAAAGTAATTTATAGCTGATTCCCCTTCTTTAACAGAAGTATAGTTATTTG